>CAKZOW010000123.1 GCA_937138345.1 uncultured archaeon
ATTAAATGAAGAAACAGGAGAGATTATAGATATTGTATGTATCTAATTAAAGAAATAGGTTAAACCGATGACCTTGTAATTAATAAAACATTTACAAATTTAACTTGTAATTGCAAAACAATCACTAAAGAAAGATAGAATATAAATTGGGCATAACAAGTAACCAATCTTGTATAGTTAGCTAGTAGTATAAACTGACTACAAACATATTAAATCTATCAAGTGTACCAACTGTATTGTGATATGTTGGAATAAGAAGGCTTAAATCTATTATTAGATATAATACCTTTATATGTACTTAGGAGTCACAGCAAGAGATAATAGGGAAGGTGTATTGGTTAGTTCTGAAAAGCCTAAATTATCTCGTGACCATTTATAATAGTGCCTACAAATTAAGGTAGGTTAGCTGGCTTACTAACTGCAGCTATTATAGATGGTGCTAATAAATTAACAATTAAAACAAATAATATGAAAAAGATAATGATAATAATACTGCTTCTAGTTGGTCTAGGGAGTTGTGATAATGTAGACCAGACAAATGTAACTAATGTAGACTATAGTTTAGTATTAGAAGCTAGAAATAGATTTGAGAGTGATAGTACTATGAATGTAGTTATTATTGAGAAAGAGAGTATGAATTATGTATTTGAAAGAGGTAAAGATTATCCTGTTTTAGAAAGTTTTACTAAGTATAATACTATAATATTAATTGTTTTTTTATTTGGTATGTTATTTGGTTGCTGGTGCGGTGTTCTTTTTAGATTTTATTGATTAAAACCATCATAAATTTGGTGCTAATAGTCAATGAGAGTCAGTGTTGTGGTGAGTTGAGGTGTTTCATCTTCCATCATAAACACACATCTCTCAAAACCCAAAAATACAAAACATAGGTTATTTTTATAGCCTTACACTTTGTAACTCAAAGTACTTTATAACTTTTAAACTAACACAATTATGACATTATTTAAACAATTTATCAACTTATTTACTAAAAATACAGTAATAATGCAGGAAAAAGAACCTAAAGAATCTGACTGTCCTATTTGTGGACAAGATATAAATGAGTTACCTGAAGCTTGTAGTGAATGTGGTATTAATCCATTTAACTAGCTTATTTCCTTATTTTAACTTTTAAACACTAAATTATGAAAAAATCAGCATTTAACTTAGACCTTATTATAATCCTACTATTTACAGGATTAGCAGCATTAGCACATTTTACTAAAGCAGGTAGTCAATTAACTCCTTTCTTTGGTGTATGTGCAATAACATTTTTAATCATACTACCAGCGTGTAGCAAAACAAATTAAACAATTATGGAAGCAATATCAAAAATAATAGGTGCAGTTGTACTTATAGTAGGAACAATATTATTAATAGCAGTATTACTAGCATTCCCAGTAATGTGGTTATGGAATTGGCTTATGCCTTTAATATTTGGATTAACTAAGATAACATTACTACAAGCTTTAGGATTAAATATACTGTCAAATATATTATTTAAATCTTCTAGTTCTAGTGATAATAAATAAACAATAAATCAGGCTTCAATGAGATGAACTTTAAATTCATCAAGCACTTAGAGTTATATTAATCTACAGAGTAGAGCGTACAGTAATATAATGCTCAAGACCGTTAAAACTGATTTTATATTATAAATATTTAAGACTAACAAACTTATTAATCACAATGTAGTGAGTATTTTAGAGTTGGAGATTTTATTATAAAATTAAGAAAACACGCCTTTTAAGGAGAGTTCAGGTATTAGTAATCCTGGTCTATGGTGTAAATACTATTAAGATTATTTACTTCAAATACATTAAGGCTTAGGCATCTAACCTAATATTCTGATGTATTTGATTTAAGTAAGTATAATAAAATCTTTCAACTTGATTTATTTAATTATGCGGATATCATCTAATTGGTAAGATTACAGTCTCCAAAACTGTTAATTCAGGTTCGAGTCCTGATATTCGTGCAAAAAATAAAACTTAAACTTAAAAACAAAAATATTATGAAGAAAACACTATTTATCTTATTAACTACTATAGCTTTAATAGGATGTAAAAAAGAAATTGAGCCTACACCAGTTGTAGAACCATTACCAATGATTAGCTTTGTTACTGCTTACATAAGTCAAGCAGATTCAACTTATACAGTTGGAGTAGATTTAGTTACTAACTCTGGTAATATTATTGTAGGAGATATCATAGAATATACTCCTCCTTATTCACAATTTAGTTATTCACAACAGTTTGGAGCAAATATGAGTATGGTTATACTTAATATTAATTCAACTGATAGTATGTTAATAAAACATATTGTGAGTAATAATAAAGATATGACACATATTGGAATTGGAAGTGAAACTATTACTTTTGATTTAAATTAAAATATGAAAAACTTAAACATACTAATACTATTCTTTGTACTAATACTAGTAACAGGATATGTATTCAACAAGACAGATTACATACAATATCAAGAAAACAATCAAACTGTAATGTTTACAGGAGATGACTATATCAACATACAACAATTGGACAACCATACTTTTATGATATATTGTCCTGGAGATACAATATTTATTAATGTGAATGAGTATCAAAATGAAGAATGGGAAATATCAGTAGCTCTTGATAAATTAAAATGTAAACTATGACAGCATATAACAGTCCAGAAGAAGATAATACTTTATTAATAATGGTTCTAATAGTTTTAGGATTAGTATTAGTGAGTTACTTATTAAATTATTAAATTATAACAATTAGGATTTTAAAGAAGTAATCGTACTAATATGGTACGCCAGTGGCAACCTGGTATTGGAGTAATCCTAAGATAAGTTGTACTTAATACACGCTAGTCATTTTTTTTGATTTCATAGTTAGTTTTAGTTAGGCTAGTGTGTATTATTTTATTAACCAATTAAATTAAGATTATGATAAAACTATTAAAGGAATTATTTAACATTAAAACAAAAAGTTACCAGAAGTATTAGAATGGATTAAAGAAAATCTATAACAGGGAGTACTAGATGTCCTGAACAGTTATAGTGATAGAGTAACAGTAGCTGGCTCAGTGAAGTTGCTCTATCTTTTATTAACAAATTAAAATAGAAATTATGAAAGAATTATTAGCAAAAGCTATTATGATAGCTTCAGTTGCATTTGCAACAACATTTGATAAAGGTGGAAAGCCTTATATATTACATTGTTTATGGGTAATGAATCAAGTAAGACATTTAGGTATGGATTATATGATTGTTGCTGTATTACATGATCTAGTAGAAGATACTGATTGGACTATTGAGCAACTTAGAATGGAGGAATTTCCTGAGTACATACTAAAATCTATTGATGTGTTAACACATAAAGAAGGTGTTTCTTATGATAACTATATTAAGTTAATAACAACTGATGAAATAGCTATTGATGTTAAACTTAGAGATCTAAAGCATAACTCTGATATAACTAGATTAAAAGATGTTAGAAAGAAAGACTTTGATAGATTAGAGAAATACGCTAAAGCATTTAAATATTTAAGTTAATTATTTCTTGACAGAGTTTCTAATTAAATAAAAGTACAAATATAAAAAATGTTAGGAGGCCTATTATGGCAGTTAAAATTGACAAACCTACTTGTATCGGTTGTGGTGCATGTGTTGACGTATGTCCTGTTCAAGCACTTTCAATGGTTGATGACAAAG
>CAKZOW010000124.1 GCA_937138345.1 uncultured archaeon
TAATTTATCATGTTTAGTAGTAGTGAAAGTATCCATACATAACTTACAATCTTTAGTATATATTGTTGGTTCTAATGCTCTATCTCTGCTAGCATCATACTTAGCTTTCTCAATAGCAAAACATCTCTTACATATATTTCTACCTTTTATTCTAAGTCTTACTATTAAAGGTCTATCACATACAGTACAATTCTTCATTAGTCACCTTTAAAATTCAAATCCTCCATCTTTACCCTTAGACATAGATTGATATACTGCTTTAACATAATCTAATCTAAGAGTACACTTTAAAAACTCCACACATAAGCTACACGAGCTAAGCTCTCTTTTGACTTGGCATTGTTCAAGTTCAACTACCTTTGCCTCTAAGAGCTTCTCCCACTTATCCATTAGCCTCTATCTCTTCTTCTGCTTTAAGGTATCTATCTAATCTTCTTTCAGAGTAGTGTAAACCTTTCCTTGCATCTCTCACTGGGTTAGTACCTTTATGTCTATCACCCAACTTGCACCATAGACTCTTCATGATATTACCTTCATCAAAAGATAGTCTTAGATGTTCTATTAAATCATCAGCATCACATACCCAATCAGGTATATCATAAAAGCTATTCTTAGAACCATCAGTGTTACTCATTTATCTTTTCCTTTATATTCAAAATAAAATATTTTATATTCAGAACTAAACATATTATTATATTCATTTGTTAATATGATAGCTTTGTTACTCTCTTCTTTACTATACCAACCTAGCATTACTTTATCACCAACTCTAGCACCATCATCAAAATGTGGATAAGCAAAAGTTACAATATTCCTATCTCTATCTACCCAACCATCATTAGGGTGAGAAGCTTTAAAACCTTGTTCTCTTAACTCTTGTATCCACTTATCTTTATCCAACTCATACTGTTTACAAATTTGATTATAGCCAATAATAAAGTCATCATTACCACTGCTATTACTCTTAAGTAATCCATCATTAGAAATCATTTATCCTTTCCTTTCAGATACTCCATAGCACCTTCTTTAGTTATAAATACTTCAACTATCTTATCATCTTCTGTAACGTACCAGAGTCCTTGCTTACCTTGTTGTATATTCATTTTAAATCCCTTATATATCTATATATAGTAGACTTACATCTTCCAGTTAATTGAGATATAGATTCTATTTCCCATTCAGCTTGATATAACTCTCTAATCATGTTAATCTCTTCTTTTGTAACTCTTGAATGTTTCTTAGGTAACTCAACTTCTGGTTCAACTCTAAATACTTTACGTAATATCCATTTAATCCAAGTCATTTTTGTATTCCTATTACTTTAATATCTTTTACACTATTATACTTCTTAGCTAAGTCTTTTATATGTTTAACTGTTTTACAACATCTTAACCCTTCGTCATTTATCATATGTACATAGTGATATAAAGATTTACCATCTTTTGTCAGGGTTATATCTCCACCTTTACCATCTTCTCTTAAACTAGCAAAGATTTTATTTCCTTCTGAATCTATCATGTCTGGGAAGTTTATTGATATGGTTGTTGGGTCTATTTTATAAGTTTCAATACTATTTCCTTCATAATCGAACTTCATCCCTGTGTCTATTCCAAAGGCTTCATCTTCTCCGAGTTTAGACCAAAGAGGAATTAAAAAACCTTCAACATATTTATCTTCAGCACTTAATATTAATCCTCTGTAAATTGGTATAATAATCATCTATTCCCCTTTAAATACTTCTTGCTACCACTAACTTGTTCAGCATAAAATTTACCACCAACAGACATATTCAGATTCTTGTCATCAAACAATACTTCATTAGCCATAAGGTAGAAAGTTTCCCAATAGGTTGTATCAATAGGATTATCACAAAATCTAATAATCTCTTTACTAACCAATATCAATCCTTCAGGTACATACTTACAAGAACCATTATAAGTTCTCCAATTAGATGGACT
>CAKZOW010000125.1 GCA_937138345.1 uncultured archaeon
AACTACTATTATTGATGTAAATGAGGAATTGTGTGTGGCTAGAATTGAACCAGGAGTAACACAAGGAGATTTGAGTTTATATTTGCAAGAAAATAATTTAGATCTCCTTCTTAATGTAACTGGAGCAGGTCCTAATTGTTCTATTTTGGGAAATTCATTAGAGAGGGGTTTTGGAGTAGGATTACATAATGAGAGCTTTGATCAACTCATTGATTTAGAAGTTTTACTTCCAAATGGAGATGTTATTAAAACAGGTTATGGTCATTTTGAGAAGAATTCTTTATCTCATATTAGAGGTCATGGTATTGGTCCAGATTTAAAAGGTCTTTTCGCACAATCAAATTTAGGAATTGTACTTGAAGCTACAATTAAATTACAAAGAAAACCAGAGTATTGTGAATTAATGGTTTTACACTGTGAAGATGATTCTTCTATGCTTTCTTTTCTAGAGGAAGTAAGGGAATTAAAACATGCAAAAGTATTTACAAATACAGTTCAATTTTTTAATAATTTAAGAGTTATTAGTGTTTTAAAAGGTAAGCCTGATTTATCTGAGACTCATATTCCTCAAAATGTTGTTGAAGATTTTTCAAAAAGATATTCTCTTTCTAAATGGAGCGGTATGACTATTTTGTGGGGAGATAAAGAATTAGTTTCTTACAAGAAGAAATTAATTTTAAAGAGAGCAAAAAAGTATTCAATGAAAGTAGATTTTTATTCTGAAAACAAAATTATGTTTCTAAAAAAGCATGCAAAATTATTATCTAAGATAAAGGGTTATGATTTATCTCCTTTTTTAACTTCACTCCATCAGGCTTTTAATTTATTTAATGGGATTCCTTTTAATGAAGCATTAAATACTTGCTATTATCGTAACTCAGAAGAACCAAAGGAATATAACCCAGCAAAGGAGAATTGTGGTTTATTTTGGGTGTCACCAATTTCTCCTTTGAGAACTAAGGATGAAGAAAAGGTTTATGCTATTATTAAAGAAGGCTTTGAAAAGTATAATTTTGATTTATTTATGACTGTTAATGTGCTCAATGAGAGACAAATTACAAATATTGTTGGTTTAGCATA
>CAKZOW010000126.1 GCA_937138345.1 uncultured archaeon
CTATGTTTTTCCATTTTTAAATTTTATTATTTTTTTCTTATATTTTCTATTTTTCTATAAACACGTCTTAAATTTTCCTCATCATGAGGTTTAGGAAGCTCTTTAAAGAAGTTTATAAATATTTTAAAGTTGTTTTATTTTTTTGAGAGCCATTTAATTGATTCCTTATACTTCTTTTTGAAAATAAATATAATTTTAAAACATCATCTATACTATTATAAATTATCCCAGTCTTAGTATCTACTATTTTTTTACACATAGCAATTCTTTGATTATATGGCATTTTTCTTCCAATGGCTTTTTTTCTAATTTTTTCTTTTGTTTCTTCAGAATGTTTTCTTTTATACATCCCATTTTCAGCACCAAATCTACTAAACCATAATTTATTTTTATGCTCTTCAGTCATAGTTTTATTTTTTGCAGAAACACTCATTTTTAATCTGGTTTCTGCTGTAAAAACTCTACCTTTAGCTGCTTCAGACATTTTCTTTTTAGTTTCATTAGATCTTTTTGAACCGGTGTTTGCAATAGAAATTTTTAATCTAGTTTCTTCTGAAATAACCACATTATAAGAACCATCTCCTCCATCAGTATGATTTACTAATGTACCTTTCCCTAAATCACGTCTTCCATATTTGGAAATTAATATTCTTTCTAATTTATAAGCTTCATTTTTAGAAATATTATCTTTTATTATAACTATTTTATAGCCGTATTTATCCGTAACCTTTTTCCAAAAATCACTTCTATCAGAGAAAGTATAAGGTCGTTTTTTATTACCCATACCTATATAAAATACTTCACCATCAGGTTTAATATGCTTATATACACAGTATTTATTTATCATTTTTACAATCTCTAATATTATTAACAAACCTATATGCTTTTTTAAGCCCTTCTGTATCAGAACTATGGGGTAATTCTTTGAAAAAGTTTACAGCTCCATCAAAATATAATGGACATATTGTTCCTGCTCCACCTTCTCTACCACCTAATATTTCTAAAAATCTAATATTATCTTTAAAAAATGTTACATCGTAGTCAAAATGTGTTGGTATTCCATATCTAAATGGACTATGTAATCCTAATATTACATTAAAATCTCTTTGAGTGGCTTTATTTTCTCCCAATCCATCGAGAGTAGGCTTATTCTGTCTAGCTTTACCATGCTCAAGTGACTCAGTCTGAGCGGATTGCTGCTGAATTACCACCGGTATATAATTAAACCTATTTCTAAGCTTAACTAAATACTTGGATGATAATAAACTGATAGATTCCCTTAACGATAACTTATGTCCTTGTTGCTTCTCTTCTGATATTAAACTAATATGATCAATTATACACATCACATATTCTTCAGGGTCATTAGGTGTATAATAATCAAATGTATTACGCATTTCACCATCAAATGATATCTTTTTATAAGTGACAGTACCATTTTCTCTGGCATAAGTCTCCATTACAGAGTTTATACCGGTCGGATTTCGTATATCATCTATAAAGGTAACAATTTCTTCAACTTTATCAAAGTAAGGTTTATACTTAATAATTAACTCTAATATCTCTGGAGATACTGGAGCATCTTTTTTTGTGCTTCTTAGATCTTTAGGGGATACTCTAACACCTTCTTTTAAATATAATATATTAGAAAATATTGACCTCATTAATTCTCCTGAAGTCATTTCTAA
>CAKZOW010000127.1 GCA_937138345.1 uncultured archaeon
TTGAAGATATTATAGGAGAAGAATTATATTTTAATGCAGGTAATAATCTGAGTATTACAAGAATAGAAATTGATGGAACTGAATGTTCTTTAGGACCAGGAACTTATAGTGGCCTATCTTCAGTAGATATTTCATCATGTTTAGATACTTCTTCTTCTCAAGTATTAACTGTTAGACTATTTACTGAGGAGAAAGTTATTAGTCGAAGTGTTTTTGTTAAAGAAGAAGATACTACGACTAATCAATTAAATATTGTAAGTGCTCCTTTGTATTTTGGAATTCGAAGTGAATATGATTTATTCTCAGATACTGTAATTGAAGGAAATATTGTCTATCATACTAATGAAAATGCTTTTGATAGAGAATTTTATTCTTTAAATCTAGACACAAATACTACTACATTAGTTGCAAATATTAATCCGGGTACGGGTTTCTCAGGTAGTTCTAATCCTCTGTACTTTACAAAATACGGAGATAATATTTATTTTAGAGCAGATGATGGTACTACTGGAGATGAACTTTGGAGGTATAATGGAACGGATGTAACTATAGTAGATGATTTTAGAACTTCAGGTTCAGGAGATTCGAGTCCAAGTAGTTTATTTGTATATGATGGATTATTGTATCTTTCTTTAAATGATGGCTCTTTAGGAAGTGAATTGTATTCTTATGATAATGTTTCCTTTAATCTAGTATCTGATATAGTGCCAGGAGTATCAAGTTCAAGTCCATATGAATTTTACGAATATAATGAAGAGTTATTTTTTAATTCAGGAGTAGGATCTTCTTCAAATAGGGAACTTGCAAAGTATAATGGTTCAATAGAGCTTTTTGAAATTAATCCTTCGGGTTCATCTAATCCTCGTGATTTTATTGAGTTCAACGGAGAGCTTTACTTTTCAGCAGATAATGGAACTACGGGAAGAGAATTATATAAATATAATACTTCTTCTGGTTTTTCACTGGTGGCTGACATTTATCCAGGAACTAATTCTTCTGAAGTTAGTGATTTAACAATATTTGATAATAAACTATTTTTTAGAACTGGAAGTTATGGGAATAATTATTATTTATATTCTTATGATGGAAGTTCATTAACTATAGAGTACACAGCCACAAGTCCAAATAATATTCAATATTTAACGGCTATTGATTCTATGTTATTTTTTGCATTTGGAACTCAAGCTGCCTATTTTGATGGTAATGAATTTCAGGTTCAAGATGTTATATTTAGTCCAACAGGCACAGGAATAAGAGCATTCTATAATTATGGAGATATGATTTTTTTTGATGAAACATATTCTGGATAGTATATTTTGAATTTTTTTTTAATATTTTTTATACATCTCAATTTAGGAATACAAATAAATATAAACTTCCTATGTTTGTATATCATATGTTTTTATTTAAAAAGGGAGTTCATCCTGTAGTTTCAGTAGCATTGCTTCTAGTAGTAAGTGTTTTGGCTGTTATTAGTTTGCAAACTTGGTATGGTTCATATCAAAGTGATTTATTTAGTGATTTAAATTCACAATCTAGTATTGATAGTTTTTCAGTGGGTGTTGAAGATATTATAGGAGAAGAATTATATTTTAATGCAGGTAATAATCTGAGTATTACAAGAATAGAAATTGATGGAGTTGAGTGTTCTTTAGGCCCTGGAACTTATACAAATTTAGCAGGAATTAATGTATCTGATTGTCTTAGTTTAAGTACTTCTCCAATTAAAGATGTCTTAGTAATTACTGAAGATTCTGTAATTTTAAATAAAGTTTATATTCGTGATGATTCTTCTTTAGATACTCCTTCAATTCCTGCAAATGTTGTAGAATCTAATAATAACTTTTACTTACTCTCTAATGGGATAGTTGATTGTAGCTTAGCTAGTGTTGGTGATAGGGCAACATTGAATGGAAAAAATTATACTGCCGTATCTAATCAAAATTTATCTGATATGATTGAATCAAATAATGTAAGTTTTTATGAGGAGGCCTGTACATCTTTAGTGACTGATATGAATGTTGCAAATTCATTTGGTGGAGGAGTATTTTATAATAGTATTATTAACCCAAATATTTCTCATTGGGATACTTCCTCTGTGACAGATATGAGAGACATGTTTACTTTAGCATCAAATTTTAATTCAACTTTAAATTTTAATACTTCTTCTGTGACAAATATGGAAAGTATGTTTGAATATGCAAGTTCTTTTGATCAGCCTTTGAACTTTGATACATCTTCTGTGGTAACTATGCAAAGTATGTTTGAATATGCATCTTCTTTTAACCAACCTTTGAATTTTAATACTTCTCTAGTTGAAAATATGAGGCATATGTTCTCCCGTGCAAGTACATTCAATCAGACTTTAACTTTTGATACTTCCTCTGTAATAGACATGAGATATATGTTTTCGTATACTAATTTATTTAACCAGCCTCTAAACTTTGATACGTCTTCTATGTTACTTATGGATTACATGTTTTTAAATGCTCTTTCGTTTAATCAAGATATATCTGGATGGTGTGTTCCTTTGATTGGTTCTAAACCAACAGACTTTGACACTAATACTCCAACATGGAATAAAACAAATAGACAACCAGTTTGGAATACTTGTCCATAATTGTATTGCTATTGTTAACCTTGAATAATTGTACAATATATTTATATATATGCTTTGTATTTAAATGATATGTTTTCAAATAAATTAGGAGTTCATCCAGTGGTTTCAGTTGCATTACTTCTTGTTGTAAGTGTTTTGGCTGTTGTTAGTTTGCAAACTTGGTATGGCTCATATCAGAGTAATTTATTTAGTGATTTAAATTCACAATCTAGTCTTGATGATCTAAATGTAGGAGTTAAGGATTTAATTGAAAATACATTATATATCAATGGAGGGGAATCTGGAATTATTATTACTCGAATTGAAATTGATGGAGTTGAGTGTTCTTTAGGACCTGGAACTTATACTAATTTAGCACCAATTAATGTATCTGATTGTTTAGAGTTATCATCATCTTCTTCAGTAAAGGATGTTTTACTAATTACTGAATCTGATGTATTAATAAAACAAGTTTTTGTACCAATAAGTCCATCTACACTAACAGAATCAAATCCTATTGCTGTAATTGAATCAAATAATAATTTTAATTTACTCTCTAATGGGATAGTTAATTGTAGTTTAGCTAGTGTTGGAGATAGTGCAACATTAAATGGAAAAAATTATACTGCAGTATCTAATCAAAATTTGTCTGATATGATTGGATCAAATAATGTGAGTTTTTATGAAGAAGCTTGTACTTCTCTAGTAGATGATATGAATGTTGCTAACAATGTATTTGGAGGGGGGGTGTTTTATAATAGTAATATTAATCCAAACATCTCTCACTGGGATACTTCTTCTGTGACAGATATGTCAGGTTTATTTGTATTAGCATCTAATTTTAATCAACCATTGAATTTTGATACTTCCTCTGTAAGTAATATGAGTTATATGTTTGCTGCTGCAAGTTCTTTTAATACTTCTTTAAATTTTGATACTTCTTCTGTAGTAGATATGTTTGGAATGTTTGCTGGAGCAAGTTCTTTTAACCAACCTTTGAATTTTGATACATCTTCAGTTACGAATATGTTTGGAATGTTTTCTGGAGCAAGTTCTTTTAACAGTTCTTTAAATTTTGACACTTCTTCTGTGACAAATATGTTTGGGATGTTTGAAGGAGCAAGCTCTTTTAATCAACCTTTAGTTTTTGATACTTCTTCAGTTCTGGACATGAGTAGAATGTTTTTACAAGCAAGTTCTTTTAATCAAACTCTAAATTTTGATACTTCTTCTGTAAGCAATATGAGTTTTATGTTTGAAGGAGCAAGTTCTTTTAATCAACCTTTAGTTTTTGATACTTCTTCAGTACTGGACATGAGTAGAATGTTTTATCGGGCAAGTTCTTTTAATCAAACTCTAAATTTTGATACTTCTTCTGTAACAAATATGCATCGGATGTTTTTTGAAGCTACTTCTTTTAATCAACCTTTGAGTTTTGACACCTCTTCTGTAGTGGATATGAGTAACATGTTTGAAGGGCCAAATTCATTTAATAGTCCCTTGAATTTTTCTGATACTTCTTCCGTACAAGATATGAGTTATATGTTTTTATTTGCATCCTCATTTAACCAACCTCTAAATTTTGATACTTCTTCCGTACAAGATATGAGTTATATGTTTATTGCTGCACGTTCTTTTAATAGTACTCTTAATTTTAGTGATACTTCTTCCGTACAAGATATGAGTAATATGTTTTATCTGGCAAGTTCTTTTAACCAGCCTTTGAATTTCAATACTTCTTCCGTACAAGATATGAGTAATATGTTTTATCAGGCAAGTTCATTTAATAGTACTCTTAATTTTAGTGATACTTCATCTGTACAAGATATGAGTTATATGTTTTACAATGCAAGTTCTTTTAACCAACCTTTGAATTTAGATACTTCTTCAGTACAGTATATGAGATATATGTTTGAAGATGCAACTTTTTTTAATCAACCTTTGAACTTTAATACTTCTTCAGCTACTATTATGGTAGGTATGTTTAGAGATGCTATCTCTTTTGATCAAGATTTATCTGGGTGGTGTGTGCCTTTGATAGGATCACCTCCGAGTGGTTTTGATGCTAATACTCCTGCTTGGAATAAAACAAATAGACAACCAGACTGGGGTAATTGTCCTTAATTTGAAAAGTAGTATTTTTTATTTTTTATATTAAATGTTTGCTATTAATTTTTTGAGAAAATATTTAGAAATTTATTTAGTTATATATTAAGAAATTTTTATTTAATTACTTTTTCAATTATTTTTGCAATTTGATCAACTGTTTTTTTTCTGTTTTTTTCAAGTTCTTTTTCTAATTCATCTCGAGATACAAATTGCATTGGATCCCATAAATCAACATATTTTTCAAGTTTTTTAACCTCATCAACAGTTGAGAATAATTTTAATTGTTTGGAGAGTTTTTCATTGAAGTCTTTAATTTTTTTAATCTCTGATTTTAAATCTGAGATATCATCGCTTACATCTTTTGTTTTTTTGAAAACTTTTTTAAAATCTGCAACAGCATTGTGGTCAATTAAATCTATTTTTTCATGAATATTTTCAAGTAGGGACTCGATGTCTTTTTGTCTTTGAATTATTGTTACTAATGTTTTTGAATGAGTATCTACTTTATTTGCGAAATCTTTATTTTTTTCATCTCCTCCTGAATTGAATATATTTGAACTCATTTTAATTTCTTTGTAATAGTTTTAGATATAATGAATAAAACTCATATGCTGGTGCTTCCCAGGAAAATTTCTCAAAGTGGGTGTGTGCTTCTTCTCTGATGTGTGAATTTAATGTTTCATATGTAAGTAATGAGAGAATTTTATGAGCCATATCTTCAGTATCCCAGAAATCAACTTTTAATGAATGATGTAATACCTCACTTATCCCTGATTGCCTGGAGATAATTGCAGGTGTTCCTTTAGCTACTGCTTCAAGAGGCACAATCCCAAATGGTTCACTAACAGATGGCATTACAAAACAATTTGCAATTGAGAAAAAATGATCTGCTTCAGCTCTAGTATATTTTCCATGGAAAAGTACTGATTCATTGATTCCTAACTCGTGGGATAATTCAATCATTGCAGGTAGTTGATCTCCAGATCCAATCATAATGAATTTAGTATTTGGTTCAACTTCTAAAACTCTTTTAGCAGCCCTTAGAAAATACTCAGGTCCTTTTTGTAGTGTCATTCTTCCAGCAAAAAGAACTATTTTTTCATGAGAGTATTTTCTTGAAAGAGTAGGTTCCATATCTGAGATACCACCATTGTGGATTACTTTTAATTTTGAGGGATCTACTCTGTAACTTTGTAATAATCTATTTTTTGTAAAATTACTAACTGGAACAATAATATCTGATTCTTCGTATCCTCGTTGCTCTATATCATATATTCTTTGATCACCACCTTGACCTCCAGTTTTATCAAATTCGGTGATGTGTACATGAAGAACTACAGGTTTTCCTGTTAGTTTTTTTAATAATAACGCTGCAGGAATTGTAGTCCAGTCGTGTGCGTGAATTACATCAAAATTTTTATCTTTGCATTTTTTAGCAACTCTTTGGGCATAGAGTTCCACTTCTTTTAAAATATTTGGTCCATAGATAGTTTTCATCATATCACTTTGGGATTTGATGGGATTTTTTTTTGTGTATTCCTTTACTTTTTCACTATATTCTTCAAATGAATCATATGCACCAAGATAAGTTTCTACTTCTGTTATTTTAACAGAATTTGATAATTCTAGTTCTTCTTGGGTTCCAGCAGATGTAACTTGTAATTTTGAGAGTGCTTTTTTATCTTTTGGACCATATGCCATTACATATTCAATTTCAATTTCTTCTTCAATCATATCTAGAGCTTTTGTCAATTCGTAACAAACAATACCTACTCCTCCTGCAAAATATGGTGGAAATTCCCAACCTAACATTAATACTTTCACTTTTTATATCTAGAAATTTTTTATTAAGTACTCTTATATTCTTTCGTCATTACTTTATAATCAAGAAGAGTTTTTCTACGGGATTTCTGAGTTTTAACTCAAAAGATAGTACTTTATTTTAAGTAAGAGTTATACTAAAATCAACTATGCAACAAAGAGAAGATTATTTATTTGAATTATCTTGGGAGGTTTGTAATAAAGTTGGAGGGATCCACACTGTAATTACTTCTAAACTTTCTCAAGTTAAAAAAAACTTTACCAATTATTATTGTGTTGGTCCTTATTTTGAATCTTCATTAACTACATTTAAAAGAAATGAAGTGCCTCATCAATTCAGAGAAAAAGTATCTGAACTAGAGAAGCTAGGTATCAAACTTCATTTTGGAGAGTGGTTAGTTGAGAATGGATGTGATGTAATTCTTGTCGAGTATATGGGTTATGCAAATACTATTGATAGTATTAAATCTAGTATCTGGGATAATTATAGAGTTGATTCTCTTAATTCTAATTGGTATGATTTTGATGAAGCAATTCTCTGGTCATGGGCTTGTGGTTTAGCTATTGATTATCTAAGAGATACATATGATTCCCATACATTAATTCATGCTCATGAGTGGATGAGTGGAGGATGCGTTGCTTACTTTGAACAAAAGTTCAAAGACCAATCAGAGAAAGGACAAGAGTCACAAGATGACAGGAGAGTATCTACGATTTTTACAACTCATGCAACAATGCTTGGAAGAACAATTACAGGAAATGGAGAAAATCTTTATTCTCTTCCACAAGACTATGATTTTGAGAAAAGAGCATATGAACTAGGAGTTCATACTAAACATCAATTTGAAAAAGCACTAGCTCATAATGCAGACACTTTTACAACAGTGAGTGATATTACTGCTAAAGAGGCTTCTTTAGTATACAAGAAACCAGTAGACATTGTTTTATACAATGGTTTTGATTATCATAGAGATGAATTTGAGTTAGAACAACAATTTACACATTCAAGAAATAGAATTAATAGTTTTCTAGATACTCTCTCAAAAGATTCATATGCTCTTAATCATGAGCAAAATTATCTAGGATATATTTCGGGAAGATATGAGATTCATAATAAAGGAGTTGATGTTTTAATTAGTTCACTTGCAGACTTAAATAATAGACTAAAACAAGAAAATTCCCAAAAGACATTTACAGTATGGTTTATGCTTATGTTTGGGGATGCTGAGTTTAACCAAAGATTTAAAGATAATAAAGAAGGAAAAATTGGGATTCATCATACTGATATATTACAAACTCCACACGAATTAGGCTTTGATAATGATGTTCTTAAACTCTTTTCAGAAGCAGGACTTCACAATAGAGCTGATGATAGAGTGAAAGTACTTTTAACTCCTACAAATTTTACCAAAGATAATAATGTTATTGGGCTTGATTATTATGAACTTATTTCGGGTTTTGATGTTGGCATTTTACCTTCATACTATGAGCCATGGGGTTATACTCCAGCAGAGAGTATTGCGTGTTCAGTGCCATGTTTTACTACTGATCTTTCAGGTATTGGAAGGTTTGAACCTCTAAAAAATTGTTCATCAGCTCTCAGTGTACTACCAAGGGAGAATATCTCAGATGAAGAATTCTCAAAAAGACTTACATCTGAGCTTTATACATATATCTCTAGAAATAAGAAAGATCAACTTTCTTTAAGACATGAAGCTGCAAAATGTTCAAAGTTAGTTTCATGGCAGAAATTCTATCTTAAATATTTAGATGCTTATGACTTTGCGAAGTCAAAGTCCTGAGTTCATAAATCTCAGATTTATGTTGTTTATGATTTTGCGAAGAAATCAGAAGCTCAAAAATTAGAATAATTTTTGCTTGTTTATGACTTTGCGAAGTCAAAGTCATGAGTTCATCAATTAAAATATTTATCAAATTTCAATTTTATTTTATCGTTCTTCACTTTTTAATTCTAACATTTTTTTATATCTTGTTTAACTGTATTTTTAGTATGAATATTACATATCTTATTGATGGTTATAAGCATTCTTTTGTTCAAAATAATGCACAATTTCAAAAATACTTATCTTTTTTACACTCTAATTCTCACGGAGATGTTCTTAATTTGGGTATTAAAAAAAATAATTCTAAATTTCAGGGTCTATTAATTAGTAATAGAGAAAATGGTAAAATTTCAAAAATTCTCGATGAATTTTCAATTACTGAGAGTATTGATTCTACAACAACGTCATTATTTGAGACAAAAAGATCAAACTCTCAAAATGGTTTTTCAGATAGGGTTTTTCTAGGACCAACAGGTGGTTTGGTGTATCATTATGCTAATTCAAACTCACCAATCTCAATTGATTTAGATTGTCACCTTTATGGTGATTTTGAAGAATGGGGAAGGGAATATGAAGTAACTTTAGTAAATGATATTTTGCTTGTAACTTATAAAAAAATTAAGCATGAGATTGTTGATTATGAATTATTTTTTGGAATTGATGTTTCTTCTCTAAATTATGATCTTAAAAAAGAGTGGGTTTCTAAAATGTACGAATATTCTGAAGAGAGAGAATATTCAGGAGAGAGATATGTATATAGATTACTTTCTTTACCAGAAGGAGGTCAAAGAGTTATTTGTGGTGCAAGTGAGAAAAAAGAAGAAGTATTTAATCAAATTTCTTTGCTTAGAGATCATGAAGATGAACTTAGGGGATTTGATAGAGAATTAGATAAGAGCTTAGTCCCTAAAACTTCTTTTACAATTCCTTTAAGTGAAGAAGTTACGACTGCTTATCAATTAAGTGCTCAGAAAATGTTTCAATTTTTAAATAAAGATTTTACTTCAGAAGAATTACTTATTAAAAATGGATGTTATGCTGGTTTTCCTTGGTTTACACAAGTTTGGAGTAGAGATGACTTGATAGCATCTAGAGGTTTTTTAGAATTAGGAGAATATCAGATTGTAAAAGAGAAATTATTTTCTTATGTTAATGCTCTTGACGAAGAAACAGGTCTTCTTCCTATTTTATCTACTAAAGGAACTTTATCTAGCCCAGATTCATGTTTTTGGCTTGCAAAAAGAATTGAGGATTTAATATATCATTTAGGGGAAGCTGGCCAACTAAGTAAATTTATTAGTGTTCATGAGTCATCTCTAATTTATAAAAAACTCTCAAAATCATTTAATAGAATTATTACAACTCACTGGGATAGTGAAAAAGAATTACTAAAGGTAAAACCAGGAGACTCATGGATGGATACAATTGAGCTTTATTATCCTCTAGATATCCAAGTACAATTACTTTCGATGATTTCAACATTAATTGATTTAAGTGTTATTAATCATAAAGATGAGACTCAAAGATATTTAGATCTAGAATTTTCTTTAAAAGAAAAAATTAGACAAGTTTATTTTAGAGGAGGTAAATTACATAATACTCCAGAAGGAGAAGAAGTAACATCAAATACATTTTTAGTTTACTATCTCTATCCAACTTTATTTTACAAAAGTGAGTGGGAACAAATTTTTGATAGGACATTAAAAGAATTAAAAACATCGTGGGGAGGTATGTCTACTCTATCTAAATTTCATAATGACTTTCATGATACTTATAGTGGAGAAAACAATGAGAGTTATCATAGGGGAGATTCATGGTTTTGGATTAATAATATCTCAGCAATTGCAATGAATGACTTAGATTCAAAGAAATATAAAAAAGAAATTAATAAAATATTACAATCATCAACTCAGGATATGCTCAAAATGGGAACACTTGGATTTGGTTCTGAAGTTAGCTCTGCAAAAGAGCAATTGCCACAAGGAGCACATGCCCAATTATGGTCAACTTCGACATATATTGAACTTATTCACAAATTATTTGAAAAACAATAAGTATTTTTTTCTTTTTATAATAACAAATTTTTATAAACTCATTTTCTATCATTAACTTATGAAAAAAAGTAAATCCTTTATTGCATCTCTAATTACCATTGCATCTTTAGGAATGGTTGGTAAAGGATTATCTGAAGATCATCATAGAGGAGTAGATGATATTGAGGAAGTTAAATATGTAATAGATGATGATTATTATATTTCTTTGAGATCTAAAGGTGAGAAATGGTTTGGAGAATCTGATTCTAGGGATTTTCAGTTATTGGCGGTGTATAAATCATATATTAGAGATGTAAAGGAGAGAGGAGAATCTAAAAGAGATTTTATAAAAAAATTTGATTATTTACTTCCATTAATTAAAGAATTTGTAAGTGGTGTTGAAGACTTTTTACAACAAGGACATAGTTTTGATTCTGAGAATCACGGTCAATCTAAAAAAGAAGTTCTCATTTATGATATGTATTTATTATTTAAACAACTCTTTATCATTGATTCAACATCGGATGAATCTCTATTTTTATCTTCTTATAAACAACTTTTAACACTTGAAGAATTACTTAAAGACAAAGATGATTTTCATTATTCATTAGATAAATTTAGATATGTTGAGAAGTTCACAAAAGAAGATATTAAACACATAATAACAATTAATGAGTATTGTAAAAAAATTGAAGAATCAAATGAGAAAATTAATGGCATTTTACCTTATATTTATGGAAATGTAAAATTAATTACAAGTAGATTAATTTATATCTATCAGATGAAAATGAGATATGAATTTATTCACCAATTAGCACAAAGGTATTCGTTTAGTTCAAATTTACCAAGTATTATTGCCAATATTGATCCTAAGATAAAAAATGATGTTGTCTATCAAAAAGAAGGTTTATCACTTCCAGTAATTGATTTAGGTAAAAAAAATCAATCTTTTCTAAATATTTTAATTGACCATGCGCATCAAAATAATATCTCTCCTATTGCCATTTTTTCAGTCGCATTAATTGAAAATAATTTTGGAAATGGTATTATTACATTAAAAGATGATGAAATTAGAAATGATGTTGCGTTTGGACCTCTTCAAATTAAAGATTCTCAATTTAAAAAAGTAATGGATAATAAATCAATTTTAGATTATCCTAAGGGTGATCGTTTTTTTGCAGCAACAATTGCAGGTATTAGACATATTGCTAAATTTAAAGAACAATATCACCTAGATTTAGATTTTGCTACAAAGATACCTAAATTAGAAAACTTTAATAGATTAAATGAGAAAGAAAAGAAAATTATTATTGATTTTGGTAGATTATCTCTTTATTATTCAGGTGGTGGCTCTATGCTCTTAAAAGAGGCTCTTGAGGGTCCTACTGAGAAAACTCAACAGTATATTCATAAATTATTTTCAGCTCTTTCATTTTACTATTATATTGAAGATCCAAATGTATTTAAGGAAGGAGAATACCTTTAAGTCTTTTTAGAAAATGAAAAAGAAAATACTTTTTATATGTACTCAAAATGTTTTTAGGTCCTATTCTGCTCATAAGATTGCGGAGTTTTTTATTAAAAAAAATGATTTAGATTTTGAGATAGATTCTGCAGGAACTCATGCTTATTCTTGGGAGAGGCCTTACTCAGTTACTTTTGATACATTAGATGAATTGAGTATTGAATTTGATTATAGTCATAAGAATAAGAAAGTTTCTAGGGATATTATAGATGATTATACAATTGTTATATGTATGACAAAAGAACACAAAACACATCTTAAATCTAATTTTGGAGTAGATTCTTATCTTTTTAATGAAGTAGTTAAGGGAGAGAAAACTGATCTTCAAGACGATGTTGAGTCTACTTCTTATGATGATCTAGATGAGTTTGTCAGACAAACAATTGTGTATATTTATGACTCTATGGAGAAACTATTAGAAAATGTTCAAAAAATATAAAAAAACTTTAATTTCTATAGGGTTATTTTTTTCATATTATAGTTTTATTTTATTTTTATCTATTTTACTTGTTGCCTATATTCCTTTGTTTTATCAATTAAATTATTCTATTTCTGGAGATAATTATGAGGAGTTAAAACCTTATACTAATGAATTGATTTCATATTTTCTTTATTTTAATGTTTTAGATGATACTTGGTCTCAAAGTGAACAAAAACATTATGAGGATGTAAGATTTCTTTATTCTTGTATTTTTGTAATGAGTTTAATGTTGTGTTTACTTTTACTATTTTTTAAAAAATATTTATCTTTAGTATATTTTTCAAAATATTCTTTAGTTCTTCTTTATTCACACCTTTTAATATTTATAGACTTTGAGTTTTTTTGGGATAGTATTTTCCATCCTTTATTATTTTCTAATACTTACTGGATAATTTACCCTGGAGAAATTTCCTATCTTCTATTTTCTTATGATTTTTTTATACTTTCAATTATTTTTATTGTACTTATTAATACTCTTATTCATGGAAGTATTATTTTTAAAGATTCATTTATTTATTATTCTAAAAAACTATGGAATCATTTCAAATAACTCATTTTAATTTAAGAGAAACACTATATTCAGGACAATTCTTCAACTTTAGGGAAGAAGTCAATGGATTGTATACTATTGTTAATGGAGGAGATATTTTTCAAGTAAAACAAGAAGAAAATATGATTTATTATGTGGGTGTGGATAAAAATTATCTTATTGATTTTTTTGGTCTTGATTTTGATGAGAAAAAACTTTCATATTTTAGCGATGATGTTTATTTTAAAGAAGCATTTACTTTATACCGAGGTCTTAAAATTATGAATATTGACCTTTTTCAAACAATAATTTCTTTTGTATGTTCTGCGGCATCTAATCAAAAAAAAATAGAAAATAATATTAGATTAATTTCGAAAACATTTGGAACTTTTAACGAGAAATTTGATCGACATACTTTTCCAACACCTGAACAAATTCTCTTAGAAGGTAATACTTTAGATCTACTTTTAGAATGTAAGGTTGGATATAGGGCTAAGTATATTTTGTCAATTTGTAAATTTTTAGTTGAGCAACCAACTTATTTGCATGAGATTTTGAGAGGAGACTATACTACTTCACATAAATTATTGATGAATTTACCAGGAATTGGATCTAAGGTGGCAGATTGTATTTGTTTATTTGGATTACATCATATGCAAGCTTTTCCTGTTGATACATGGATTAAAAAAATATTATCTACTTGGTATGGTATCGAGGGTTCACAAAAACATTTAGAATTGCAAGCTAAAGAGAAATTTGGTGATTATGGAGGTTATATTCAGCAATATCTATTTCATTATGCTAGAGAAAAAAAATTATTGTAAAAAGAGATTTATTCCATCTCTTTGAGAGCTTCTTCAAAAATTGGAAGTACTTCTTGTGCTTCTTCTTTTGTCATTCTACCTAATTTAGACCATCTCCATGATCCATCATCATTACTTAGATTTTCTCTACTAATTTGTAATTTAGGTCTACCTTCGTTATAAGACATAACGGACACTCTAATTTTACTAGTTTCAAATTGAGCTTCTTTTCCAAATACTTCTACATCAAGACTTTTATCGAATCCTGCCATAGTAATATAGACGTTTATGACTTTATAAAAGTTGAGAGTTTTTTTGTTGTTACTCTAGGAGACAACAGACAATAAGCTTTATAAATTATCAAGTAGTAACACTATTATGAAACAATATGATTTAGAAAGAGAATTTAAAAAAATTCAAGCTGCCTTTGATAGAGTAAGAAAAGATCACG
>CAKZOW010000128.1 GCA_937138345.1 uncultured archaeon
CTAACACTTTAAATTAAAAATATAGTATTAAAAGTTTATAAATTAATCTTAAAAATAGTGAAATTAAAATGACAAATAATGAAAAAATAGCAAAGATTAAAAAAGAAATTACAATTAATAATTCAATGCGTGTAACATATTCGTTATATGGAAAATATGGTAAATTATTAAAAAAATATAATAACACAGCTTGTTTTAGTAACTTATGTTACCCAATTAGTAATTGGTATAAACTTAAATTAAAACTAAAATCTACTGAAGAAAATGTAGAATACATAGAGTTTTGGTTAAAGTTAATTATGAAAATAGAAACTAAAATTACTATTAAAGATAATTATTTAATTATACCAAATTTAGGTGAAGGTAAAACTATGTTTATATTGACAGCTATAAGATATTTATGGGAAGGTTGTAATAATTATGATGATATTGTTATAATGACAAAAAGAATTATAGATTTACACCCAACTATAGATCCTTTAAAAGCTATTTTATTAGCTAATAGTTGTACAATGAATTGTAAGGGTTGGGGACATTCTTTAGTAAATTGTGTAGTTAATGAATTAAAAGGTATTTGGCATTATAGAAGCTATAAAGGTAATAGTGTTCATGAATTTACTAATTCTAGTTATGGTAATCCAGATGTATTAAAACAATTTAGAAAAGCTAAAATAGATAAATATGATGTATTACCAGTATTAAAACACTTTGGATATGAATAAACAAAAAATGATTAATGGTTTAAAAGATATTGAAATTAAGTTATTACATTATTTTAATAAAAATGAATCAAAGTGGTTAGATGTATTAGATGGTGATTCTAGAAAATATATTGATGATTATTATGATTATTCTTTAAAAGGTTATTCTGGTGTTACTGTAAAATATCTTAGAGAATATTTATTTAATAAAAAATATAGTAAATCTATGATTAGTTATGTATTGTTAAAATTACTTTCAGAGGGTAAAATCCAAACATTATTTTGTGGTGATATAAAACAAATAGTATTTGAATCTACAGAAAGTAGTCATGGTACTCATTGTTTTATAAATAATTATGATAGTGATGAAGAAGATTATTTTGTTGAAGAATATAGTATTGAAAATGCTAAATATAATCGTTATAATTCAATGATTAAATCATATTACGCAATTAGTAATTACTTAAATAAATAAACTTTTAGTATTATGTAAAAACATAATATGGATAATAAATTATTTAATAGAACATACGAAGACCTGATAAATAGACGTAAAAGACTTTTATCAGGTAAAATAAATTGCATTCCTTGGAATTTACCAAGATTTGAAGAAGAATCTCCTGGTATTGAACAAGGAAAATCATATCTAGCAACTGCATCATCTAAAATAGGTAAGTGCTTTGCTAAAGATACTAAAGTCATAAAATATGATGGTAGTATAATTAGTGTTCAGGATATTAAAAACGGAGATTT
>CAKZOW010000129.1 GCA_937138345.1 uncultured archaeon
CCTTCTCGAACAATCCAATGTTTATTTTCTTTCACATCAATATCATAGATATTAAAATTAGTCTTCAAATCAAAGTTTTTGAAATGTTTTGCATAATTTGTTGAAATTGATCCTTCAGGAGATGATATTCTATGAAATACATGTTTTGGCCAACCCAAAATTGCAGCACCTTTGTAGAGAATTTTTCCTTTATGTCTAATTGAGTGAGCATCTACTTGGAATTTTTCAATCTTATTGTGTTTATGAGAATAAAGCTCAATGACTCTTTTTCCTTCATGTACAACAATCTTATCTTCTTGGTCTGTGTGCATATACCAGTAATGCTTAGAATCTCCTTTAATCATAGGAGATTTTGCTCCTGGCTTGTGAATTACCTTATCTACTGCATCAAGATGTTTCATAACTTCAGGAATAGTATAAAATTCAACTGAAGGAGTGTTTCTTAAAAGTTTCATAGGTATAATAAAAGCTAAATCTTCATAGACCCAAGTTTTTTTATCAATATTTTTGAAATCCATAATCAAAAAGAAAAATTATCTTTTAAAAATATTATCTTGAACTCTTAAGAGAATTCTAAAAATAACTCACCAAAGTCTGTAATTCTATTTTGATCATCTAAAAGTCCTTTTTGTTTACATTTCTTTAAAATTCTATAAACATATTTTCTATCTTTTTGATAATTTCTCACAAAAGAATTCGTGTTAATTTTCCCATTCCAACCAAAATATGCACCATGTTTAAATCCATGTAAAATATCTTTTTCACGATCAGTGAGCTCAATAGTAATAATTGGAAGATATTCTTGATTTGCAGTATGTCTTAAAAATGTTAATTTTTCAATATCTTGAGATCTAATATAAGAAATTAATGTAAGTACATGTCCCATTCTCTTATATCCTGCACTAAGTTCTATGTGGAATTTTGCTCGAGGATATTTCTTTTTAATATTATCAATTTCATTTAATATTAAAACTCCTGTATTGTAAATATCTAAATGTGTATCAATTACCAAAAGCTCTTTATACTTATATTGTGTAAGATGATATTTAGATTCAAATAACTCTTTTTGATTTTGATTTTTATAGGTAAATCCTCTCTCTTTTGTTCTCTCAGCAATTGCTAAGACTCCTTCATAATTTTTGTTATGTGGATAATTTAATGAATTTCCAGATCCTACTGCTGTAATATAAAATAACATTTTAAGTACCTTAAAATGAACCCAGTATCATAGATACAGAGTAACATTTTTTACTTTGTAAAAAATGAACTCCGCATCTGTGATGCAAAGTAAACATTTTTTATTTTTTTGATTCAAATGTGACAACATTTGATGTCATTATTCTACTAAGTTGAGAATCTTTTATATATTTTTCTACTCATTTTGGTAGAGTTCTTTATAAATCTAGAAAATGATATACTACTATCATGGTAGCACTTAAACAAGAATTTGCCCCAACATATCAAAGATTAGAGAGACCTTTTTCAACTAAAGAGATTGTAAAAAAAGCAATCGATAGGATTAGGGGATAGAAGTAGAGCTATCTTGTGGAGATTATTAAAATGCAAATAGAAACACAAGACGAAGAACAAGACTATTTCACATCAAATTTTGATGTGTATCACCAATATTTTGATGAATAAAAATAAGCACAACAAAACAATAAGAAAAATGACAAATGTGAATTAATAATTCACTTTGTTCATTTTTATTTATGTAAGCATAGCGAAACAATAAAAAAAAATGACATTAGATACATACGCAAAAAATAAGCCAGTAGATTCTCTTAGTGTAAGAGGAGTAAATGTTGCAGTATGGCAACAGGAAAAAGATGAGAAATCATTTAGACAAATTACAATCAAAAAATCCTACAAAGATCAAGAATCAGGAGAAATAAAAGAATTAAAATCACTTAATGTGCAAGATATTCCTTATCTAATCCAGCAACTCCAAGATGTCTATACCAAAGAGATGCGTGGATTATATGAGAGTTAATATGTCATCACTCATTAAAAGTAAAAATAAAAAAGCATATAAATAAACAATTCATAACTTAATTTTATGGAACAAAGTGAAAAAAGGGATTTATCTCTAAGAGTATCAAATGTCTTAGATGAAAATTTAGAATTATTAAAAAAAGGAGAGAGTTCTCCAGGCCAATTTTTAGGCCTTTATGATGCGGGTATTGAGTATGCAAAAGAAGATGGATTTGAATTTAATTATGATTTAACTCAGAAATTAGATCAAATAAATAATGCATTTTCAGAGTATTTGATGAGTAAAGCCCAAGAAGGTTTTGAATTTGAAGCTAGACATTTTGAAGGCCATTCTCGTCTAGGAAGAGCAATTGAAGAGTATAGATTTTTTTGTGAAAAATTTGATGTTCCTTATAATGATGATGGAGTAAAAAATGCCCAAAAAAGAGGTCTTGAAAATTTATTTTCTTGTATGGAAAATGTTACAAATCAGGGTTGGTTTTTTGAAGATGAAGTATCAAGAAGAAATTCTTCAGAATTGCCTTTAAGTCTTTATGATCTAATTCATGAATATGAATCTTCATCTTCTGAATTAAATGCAGAAATAGATACTCAAAGATTAGATGAGTTTAAACTTCAGTTATTTCCTAAATTACTAGAAAGAGTAGAAAAGGTACCTTTTAATAGACATAGTTATGGAATTGAGAGTCCTAAAACAAAGGTTGATGTTTTACATCAATATTTTACTTTAAGAACTTCATTTGATACAACTGATCGTGAAAAAGAGTTGCATTCTCAATTTAGGGCATTAATTGATAATTCAAGTACTTTATATGATGAGTTAATTGATAAAAAAAACACTGAATTAAATCAAACAACAGACATAACTAAAAGAGCATCAATAGAGAGAAAATTTGATACTCTTGGTAATGAATTAACTTCAAGGTTAAGTTCGGAAGTGACAGATATTTCAAGAGAATTAAGAAAATTATATAATACTTAAAATATCTTAATTGATATGAAATACTTAATTCCTCTAAGTGCATTAATTATATATTCAATAATTTTTTTACTAATACAAATTGGAGTTTTACCTGAACTTACAGATGTATTCAACGTAGAGGATCTAGGATATTTTCTTTTCTTCTTTTTATTCTTGATTATCTTATTAGAAAGTATTATCTATATTGGTTTTTATCTCCCAGGACAATTCATCGCAGTTCTTTTAGTAACTGGGTCAAATTATGGTTTTTTAGGTGTTATTGGATTAACATTAATATCCATACTTGCAGTAACTCTTGCAGCTACAGTAAATTATTACTTAGGATATTTTTTATTAAGTAAAAAAGAAGAAGAAAAAACAGTTGATTACAAAAAACTATTTCTCTCAATGATTCACATTAATACACTAGCTTTATTTATGTTTGAACAAGGATCAAAAAAAGGACCTAAAAAATTAATATTACTAACAGGAATTCTCAATCTTCCTTATTATTTTATAATTATTGGAATAACATATTATTTCAAAGATTCAATTTTACAAGTAGCAGAAAATCCCTATACAGTATTTATAATTCTTATAATCTGGTTAATTTACTCAATTGTAAAAGAAAAAAGATAAAATGGTTGATTCAATATATTTATTTCTAATTATGATTATTCAAGTAATCATACCACCAATTCCTGCAGAGTTAATTATTTTAGATTTTGCATCAAAACAAGGAATTTTTATAACAACTTTTTTTGGAGGAACGGGATTATTTTTAGGATCACTTATTGTTTTTTTCTTTTCATCATATCTTAGAAAATTTTTCAAATTAGATAAAGTAAACATAATTGAGAAAAAATTTCAAAAACATGGAATTTGGATATTACTAATTAGAATCTTACCATACAATCCTTCAGATATTATTTCCTATGCTGCAGGAATTTTAAATTATAATAAGAGAAAATATGTAGTAATTACATTTTTTACATCATATATTAGAATATTCTTACTATCCTTGTTAGGATCTAAGATATCATCATTATATGAATTAATAATAATGTTTTTATTATTATTTCTCACAGGTTTAATGATATCTTATTTGTTATATAAAAAAAATTAAGATAAGGAATTAAACAATTCTTCATATTCTAACTTGTTTTTATGTCCACTATATCTAGAAATTTCAACACTATCTTTTAATACAATTCCTGTATCTCTACTTGTTACTTCAAATTGTTCTGCAATCATTTCTTCATCTTCTGAAGTTTGAGAATCTCCATGATTTACTTTAAATATAACAATATTTTCTAAAGTATTAAAATTTTCTTTTAAAATGTCATCTTCACTATTACAACTAGGGCACCAATCAGAGTAAAAATCCAAGACCACATATTTCCCAGAAGATAACTCATTAGTAAATTCTTCAAGATCAAACTCTCTATATGAATTTACTGTTTTCATAGAATCTTTCATATCCATCTCTGTCTTCATTGAATCATTCATCATATCTTTTTCCATACCCATTTCTTTTTCCATGGAGTCATTCATATTATTGTCTATATCTTCTACATTATCTTGAAATGAAGTTGGAACTTCTTCGTTTGTCTCAAAACTCTCAGTTTCAAGCTTATTGTCTTGGCTCGTTGTTGAGCAACCTACAACTAATACTGCTAAAAGTATTGTCATGATCATATACATTTTTTTCATGATAAGTATCTACTACAAGATTATATTTATAAACAAAATCTTTAATACTTAATCTATGGAATTTAATAAACAAAAAATAATTGAGTGTATGTTTTCAAAAAAGTATTCTCCATTATTTATTATCTTAATAATAATTTACTTTTTTGGAACTCTTTATCTAAATGGAATTTTAGAAATAGTATATGAAGCATTTATCTATAATTGGTTTTATCAAGTAATTGCTCTGACAACTCTCATTAATGCTATATTATTTGCTTTAGTAATTAATTTAGCTCTCTACAGATATAGGGAAATACAACAATTTGACACAAAACAGACAACATTTAGTGGGTTGGTAGTATTTTTTTCATTTATAATTGGAGGATGTCCAACATGTGCAGTAGGCTTTCTACCTCTAATTTTGGCATTCTTTGGAATAGGTTCTGGCTTTTTACTTAGCGAGACATTTTTTGTCATACTACAAATAATTACTATTTTGCTATTTCTAATAGCAATATACTTCCTCCAAAAAACTTTGGTATGTGGAATAAAGAGACATAAAAAATAAACTTTTTTTAATATTCCCTATCTTATTTCTTTGAAAAATAATTTTTTTCACTCTAATTTCTAACTACTAATAATTATAAATATTTTATATATAAACGTACTTAGTACGTTTATGAAAATAAAGTTATCTCAATGGAATAGAATAATAGGAACTCTTTTAGCTTTTACTATGTTCTTTTCTATTTCTTTTTCATGGTGGGATACAAATTGGGGATATAAACAAGATTTAGAAATTTCAGTAACACATGCAACTCCTGCAAATTACCAAGTACTAATTCATCTCAACTCATCTCAATTAGGAGCAAATTTTGATTGGACAAACAATTGTGATGATCTCAGATTTATTTATAATAATGTAACCCTAATTGATCACTGGACTCAAACATGTGACACAACAGGAGAAGAATTTTATGCATGGATTGAAATGCCAAATGCAATGACTGCTGGAAATACATATATCGTTGAGCTCTATTATTCAAATTCTGGTGCAACTTCAATAAGCGATGCATCAGCTACTTTTATTCCAAATCAAATTTATAGAATAAATGGAAGATGTACTGATGGAACTTATTGTAATGGTATGGATAATAATGCAGAAGTAAATTTCATTAAAAGCCAAATTGGCACTTCTCCTTTTGATATTGATGGAAGTGATTATGTAACACAAATAAATCATAACTCAAATCCTTTTGGAGCTGATGAGCGTTATTATTCAAGGTATAGATTATTATTTATTCCAGACTCTACAAATACTCATGATTTTGGAACAAATAGTGATGATGGATCAGAAGTAATTACTCTACCTTATGACAGCTATGGTGATGGTATAGCAACTACTGGGAGTTTTGGTTCTGGAAGTGTTCTTGCAAATTGGTATGGACTTCATGGTACAGGAACTTG
>CAKZOW010000130.1 GCA_937138345.1 uncultured archaeon
GAAATGCTCTTGTTGGGAGCATTCCTCCTGCTATGAAATGTGATGGTGGATATGCATATCTTAATGCATTATGGGCAGTAAAGAGAAGTAGATATCAAAATGTGAAAAGCCCTGTTGAATATGTTGATCTCAAAAAATTAGAAGAACAATCCCCTAGCATGATTCCGCTAACTGCAGGTATGAAAGACTTTATGTATAAGGATTTTGAGAGCGCTAAACCAAAACTATTAAGATCGATGCTCATTAATATATACGGAGATGTTTCACTTGCAAAAAGAAGAGCCGCAGAATATTATTCTCCACAAATTACTGAGGAGAGAAAAGACGAAATTATTGATGAAGTTAATAATGTTATATCCAAAATGAAGTTTTCTCAAGAAGAGTATAAAAAATGCGATCCAAAAAGTGAGTCTACTAGATTAATGTTAGCTCAATGGGCTGCATATCCTCTGAATATAATACAGGAATTTGAAGAAAAGGTAGGATATCCTTGGGAGAGAGAAGGCTCTAAAGAAAATCCAAAATATGAAATAGAAAAACTTTTTTGGAAAATAGAGTTTCCTATTAAAGAAAAAGTTGGGAAATATGTTAGAGGACCTCCACATATTTTTGAAAAGGGAGAATTTTCCTATTATGTAAAAAAATAAATTAGATAGAACCTGGTGGTTTTACACTATCAGGGTCCTTTATTTTCTGAGTATTATCTTCTTTTATTTGTGCATTTTTATCTACAATATTAAATTCAATTGTTTTTGTTTCTTCTTTTAGATTATTGTTATAATCTTGGTTTTGAGAGGTTGGGTATTTTATATTATATGTTATTACTCCTTTTACAGATGGTTTTGATCCAACAAAGAGCCCTAGTGGATTTGATTCAACGGTGAGAGAATCTAATATTTTATTTAGCTCTTCTTTATTTAATGCAATACTTGCAGTATAAGTAATTGAATTTTCTTCAGTGCTTTTTTTACTTAAATTCTTAAGTTCTAATGTTCCTATTTCTCCATACCCTTGAATTGAAAATGACGCTTCTACTTTTGGAGTTATTTGATTTCCTTCTGAATTTTGATAAATAAATTCTAGCTCAAGAGTTTCTTGATCTTTTGAGAGTCCAATTACTCCATTTTCATTTGGAGAGAGTAATTCTGAGAAGTGGAGTAAACTTCCTGAACTTTTTTCAACTTGGAATGTTGTTGAATAAATTTCTTGTTCATTAATTCTATTATCTACAATCAAGTTTCCTTCATCATCACTTGCACTAATTGGGTTGAAAGTTCTGAAATTACTTAGTGTTAATTGTCTAGCTTGAGACTCAGGAAGAAGTCTAGCATAAAGAGTACATTGGCCTGCTGTAAGAGATCCACCTTTTGTTAGAGGGTATCCTACTGCAGTAATATTTCCTGTAGCTGAATCAAATGTTCCCACTTGTACTTGTACATTTTGTGTGTTTTCATTGAATTCTAAATATAAGGTTTTTCCACTTCTATCAATACTAGAAATATCAATCATTCTAACACTTGGAGTTGATGTACCCTCATTTACATTTAGATTTTGAGGGATAATTGATTGTGTATTTGAAGCAAAATTACTAACATCTTCACCACCTATTTCCATTCTTTCAATAAATGTTTCTGCAGCTTGAACTCCTGATGTTGAAATTAAAATAATATGTTTATCTGTTTCTTTGAGTGAAGGCACAGTTATTTCATAATTATTGGCATTTGTTCCTATTTCTTCAATTGCATCAACTAACTGAACTGGTATATTTAATGAATTTACATCTCCCAATAATCCTTGTATTACATGTACATGAGGAGGTGTTTTACTTTTACTTCCTAATTTAAAATCTCCTTCTCCATTTGTTTGACATGAAGTGTAATGAGCAATAGCTAGTTGCTCATTTTGAGAGTTTCCTCTAGAAGTAATAGATATATCAAGATACACTCCATTACCTGGGTAATATGTTGTTTGCCCTGCTGGGAGTAATCTTGTTTCTCTATCATTTATTTCATAGGAAGCTAAAAGAGAATCTTCTCCAAAGATTGTATCACAACTAATTCCACCAATAGGTGCAACTTCTTCCCCTCCAATTGTTGAACTCTGAGTAGTTCCTAGAGCAAATAGACTTCCGTCCCAATCACATTGTGCAAACATCTCTGATTTATGAGCAATGTTAAATACTTGTGTTTCTTCTTTTCTCTCTCCTTTTACCTCATATTCATGAACTAGTTGAATTTGATTATACCAGTATACTCCTTCATTTTCAGTAATAATAATATTTTCTTGAACTGATTCGTCTTCAGCTACAAATAATGTTCTTTGTCTAAAATCTGGACCATTATCTCCTGATCTTACAATAGTATTTTCTGGGCAAAACTCAGCATTTGGAGCATTTGGATTACAAATAAATTGAACTTCTGTTCTTATTCTCTGTCCTCCTGAGACTGCCGCGTGAGTGAATTGATATCTAATTGCAATTTCTCCAGTAATTGGATTGTATCCTTGAAGTCTGGATTCTGCAATTGGAGGTCCAAAGACTGGATCTACTTCTGCATCTTCTATTGTTGATAAAATATTTTCTTCAAATACTGACCAATCTCCAGTTAGTGCTCCTAGACATGCAGTGTTTAATATCTGATCTGTTGATAGTCCTGCCTGAGAAAGTGCAGTTCCTTCATATCTTTGATTATATGCTCTCTCAGATTGTCTTAAATTTGCAAATGTAGTTGAGAGAACTTCTCCTTCTCTAGATCCATCTTTGTTAATTGAATTTTGTGAGCTTTGAATTACTTCTGGTAAGACTACATTTGTTGCTAAATCACATACAGCGGCACTTACTAACCTCTCACAGTATCCACCGTTAATTTCTCCAATTCTTGCTTGTTCTAAACATTTTTGAATTCCTTCTTGAACTCTTAATGCTACTTCTAAATGTTTGTAAGTGTCAACTACTGCACCACATTGAAGAGAAGATAAAATAGATGTTGAGGGATCTTTTCCTGGAATTCCTCCATCAACTGATCCTGGTTGGTCTTTAATCCCATAAAGTGAGAGAGAACATTTTGTATTATCATGCACTGGTGCAGTTGGCGTATAACATAAATTACCTGCTTGTTGTAAATTAATTGAAGTAATTTTTTTATCATCATTTACTTTTGCTAATACACACTGTCCTGTAATTCTTGCCTCTGATTCAATTGTTCTTATACCACCAGTTATAGATGTTTGTTCTTCAAATTTATTTACATTTCCTGTAATTTCAACATATTTTTGTCCCTTAGGTGCATTTAATCCTTCACATCTATTTGAATTTTCTATTATTCTTATATCTTCAATATTTCCTGCTAATCTACCATCTTGATTAAAATTTAAACTTCCTGTAAAATCATTCTCATTAAGAGTTCCTGTTGCACCTGGATTTTTCAAATCAACAAAACCATCATTATTATTACCTAAGATTTCACATGATGGAGGGGATTCTAACCCTGCAACCCTATCACATACATTGTAAAACTTCTCATTACATTTATCTATTGCTTCTTGTTTTTTTACTGGATCTGACTCCGCTTGTGCTGCAGGTAAACAAACTCCAGAATGATAGAATTTATATCCGGTACATAATAACGTACTTCCAAGAGAAGCATATTTCATAACATTTGTTGCTTTTTCTGTGAATTTAATTGTTTTATTGATAAATTCTAATCCACTTTCAATTGTTGAAGGTGTTAACCATTTTGTATGATCAAGTGGTCTTTCAATATTTACAATCGCTTCAAAATAAATTGGATTTGTAGTATCAATTGGCATAGTATTGTCTTCTAAAGTATATGTTACACTAGCTCCAAAATTAAATTTAATATCACTTGGATAGTCTAGAGGATCTTCTCCTAAAGGAGATACTTCAATAGGCACATACACAATCATCTCGTTAGTTGTTTTGTCAAAAACATAATTCATACCGCTATCGAGAATTCTTCCCCTTCCCTGAAATGGATCTGAATCTCCAGTAGTTTCTAAACTAATTGAAAACCTACTAATATCTTCAACTTCTCCAGGCCCTAAATATTGGAATCTTGCAATCATTGAAAATTGTACATCTCCTGATCCTGAGAGTGTTGTTCCTACTTGTTCAATTTCTGCAGCATAAATTGAATTTGGTGTTGTAGTCACTTCTGAGATTTTCCACATTGTATTTCCAGTATCTAATATGTAAGAGAGTTCTTCAACATTTACATTCCCATGTTGATCTTCCATTATAATACATACTTTATTTGTAGACTTTATTCTATCTACAAATCTATCATCTTGAGTTGTTACATCTCCTCTTGTAAAACTCTCTTCTTCTAATCCAATGTAGACTTCAAAATTTCCGTTTTCATCTGAGGTTGTAGTTTCTTTGTTTAGTAATAATGACTGAATAGAAATATCCAATTGTATTTCTTGCATGTTTAATGTCGTAGATCTAGGTCTTTGTCTATTGAGATCATCAATTGCTCTTACTATGTAATATTGTTCAAAATTTGAACATGTTGCATCTCTTGAAACCCCCTCAAAATCGTTAAAGGTTTGTTCTCCTTCTGGAATTGTAAATACTTCAATATGTACACCTGGTTTATTTACATTCCCTTTTAATTTTTGAATTGGAAAATGAACTGTTGATGATGGAAAAGGGTCAAAGTTATCTCTGTCTCCTAATTCCGGTTCTTCTGAATCAATGTCAATTGAAAAAGATTCTTTAGCAACATTTCCACTAATATCGTAGGCAAGTAAAGTAATGTTATTTCTTCCATCCTCTAAAGAGAGAGGTACTTCGTATAATCCTCTTGAATCTATTTCATCTACTGTTTTTTTTTCTCCTTCATCTTGAAATGCAATATCATAAATTGTAAGGTCTTCTTTAAAGGTATCTGGACCATCCCCTTCAAAGTATTGTAGAGTAACTTCTTTGACATTCTCTTCTAAGTTAAGAGAAATTCTTATTTCTCCATTAGAAATTGATGCTCTTCTCTCTTCAATTCTATCATAAGACCAAAGCACATAACTTTGAGTGTATTCTGAGAACGGTTGCAGAACAATTTCTAAATTAGAACCATCTGATTCAACATAATAATTTTGAATATTTGGGATTTGGTCTAAAGTTTGATAATTTACTAAAGGTAAATCTGCTCTTCCATTGATAATATATTCAAATGTAGCAATATCTTGAGCATCATAAAATAGAGTAATTGTATTTTCATTTGTATAAATTAATTCTTGATCAAATACTTCTGGTTCATATTCTCCAGAGTCATCACTTCCTGATCTTCCATATGTTGCTTCAACTAAGTTAAGTCTTGGAGCTACTCTATCTACTAATACATTAAATCTATATTCCCCCGAGATAGTATCACAAGATGCTGAAGTTGAGATGATTCTCACTACATTATTTCCTTCTTGAAGGCCACTTAGTGTAACTTCATCGCCATTTGCACTAAAAGTTATTTTATTTGCAGCATAGGATCCACAATTTGCTAAGAATCCTTCCTGATTGATAATGTAGTAAAATTGATCATCTAAATTTTCTGCAGTAATTGTTCCTGTAATACTTGTTGTTTGAGATACATTTGGAGAAGTAAATGTAATTGAATTTGCATATTTTTCAAATTCAAATGTATTCTGCGTTGTTGAACTTTCTCCATTTGGAGAATTAGAAATAATAGTAATTGTATTTTGTCCATCTGATAGAAGAGATGGTGTTAGTGTAATAGTTTTTGAAAATGTTTTGTAATTCACTGAAAATTGTCTGCTCAGACCTGAAGATAAATCTTGAATAACATATGTTCCTGGTTCTGTAATTTGAACATCAGGGCTAATTCCTGAATTTAGAGTATGTCTAAATATTTGTTCATTACCAGAATCGCTTTCTTTATAGATAAAGATATCATAGGTGACTTCTGTTTGTGCTGTGTGAACAAAATTAAATCTCTCACCCACAGATACTTCTATTGGTACTTGATCCATTGTTGTTTCAAGAGGGATTGAAATTGAATTTGGATTTGAAAAAGCAAATGATGATTCTGCTACTTGATTATTTATTTGAACTTGAGCACTAGTTCCAAGCCAACCTTCTAAAAAAAGAGATGTGTTTTCAAGAGAAGAAGGGGTTGCAATAATTGACACTTCTGGGTATGTAGAATAGATACTTGTAAGGGTACATAAGAACATACATAAAACTATTATAATATTATTTCGTGACACTAATGAAAACCTTAATTTTTCTATTTTAAAAGGTTTATGAGCACCTTAGAGTGAATCGAGAGCAAGTATTTTTACTAAAAAATTAGATACTTTGATAAATAAGAAAGTATTAGTCTTACTAGTGTTGAGTTTTTTTAGTAAACTAAAATTAAACTCGAAACATTCATGCAATTATTTGCAGTTTCTAGTTCTATTGTATTACATCTATTAAACTCAGTTACAATTATGCAAAACATACTCAAAAATTCAAAATTTTTGGTCGTTTTTCATATTATTACATTAATAAAATAAAAAATGGTTACAATTATGCAAAACATTCCTAGAAGGAAGATTTATGAAACTATGCTCGAATATGAAGAAGTGATGATTGAGCTTCAGATTTTGCTTTATTCTGAAGAAAATTTTCAAAAGTATATTGGAAAAGTTAATTCCGATTCTCTTAAGGAACTTAGAAGAACATATACGCAAATTAAGGCTCTTTTAGTATTATTTTTTGAAAATAAGAAATTTGAACAAGAAGAGGATTATGAACAAGAATTGACTTCATTAATTGAGGATGAGTCTAAATCAAGAGAATATATTATTAAAAATAATAATCTTCCTAAAGCATTTATTGATACTATCTTGACGTTAGAGAAAAAGATTAAAAAGTTTCAAACTCTTAAGACAATAGATGAGGCAAAGGAATTTTATGAAGTATTAGATACATTTAATCATTATATTCCAAAAATTTTAGAGATTAGACGTGACATGATGAGATGATTTTTGTCCGCTCATCAAAGATGACCATTCCAAAAATTTTAGAGATTAGACGTGACATGATGAGATAATAATTTCTAAAATTTGAAGATAAAAACAAACAATAAAAAAATGAAAGTATATATAGAAAAAGATCGGAGACACCTATTACATTTATGCAATACACTCACAAGTTCGCTATTGCATTTTATGAGCAAAGCTCAAAAAAGTTCTTACATCTTTTTCTATGAAAACAAACAATAAAAAAATGAAAGTATATATAGAAAAAGATGACAAAACTTTAGATATTAAGTTAGATAAACCTATGGTTTTAAAAGAATTGTTAAAAGAATTAGATACTTCTGTTGAAAGCGTAATTGTACAGAAAAATGGGTCAATTTGCCTAGAAGATGCAACGGTTAATGACACAGATGAGCTTAGAATTTTAAGTGTAGTTTCAGGTGGGTAAAGAAAATCCTATTTTCTATACATTTCAGCAAGACCAATTATTCATTTATTAGTTATTACGATTCAATATAAATATATTTTTTACATATATTATTAGAATATGGGATTTTTTTCTAAAGATAATAAAGACTTACAGCAAACCCAAGAAATTAAAGAAGCAGCTAGTTCTGCGCAAACTGCTCCACCTTCACTTAATACTTCTACACAAACCCCTACAATGGAACAACAACCACCCCAACAAGAATTTGTAAATCCATTTGCACAACAACAAAGCAATAATGGCCCAACTATGCCCGGAAATTCAAATACGCAAGCACCTTCATTTGCAACTCCAGAACAACCTGCAATGGATAATCAGACCTCTTCAAGCCCCAATCCTTTTGCACAAGCACCTCAGCAACCCACTACAACACAACAACAAAATCCAATATCTTCTCCCATGAACCAAAATAATTTAGACGAAGATAAGATCAAAGAACTCATTGTCGAGAATGTTGAAAAAATAATTGATGAGAGATGGGAAAAAGTAACTTCAAATGTTGAGAGTGTTGTACAGTGGAAAGATAGTATCGAGAGAGAAATTGACTTGTTAAAACACGATATCGTAACAATTAAAGAAGGTTTTGAACAATTTGAGAAAAGGTTACTCAATAAAATAAACACATACGATAGAAATATATTAGATGTGAATTCAGAGATAAAAGCACTTGAGAAAGTATTTAACAAAATTACACCAACATTAGTAAATAATGTTAATGAGCTATCAAAAATAGCTGATAATTTAAGAGGAGTTAAAAATGACACTCCAGATCAAAAATAATTTTAAATTATACCTATTGCTATGCTTGGCATTTTTTTTAACTTCGTGTACTGCAACTATAGAGCAAACTATCTCTGCGGAAGGAAAAGCTACAACTAGCATTTCTGTACCATACCAAGGAGAAAAAGATTTTTGCCAACAATTTCTTGCACAATTGAGTTTTTTTGATGAAACATGTACCCAAAATTCTAATTCTGTTGAAATTAGCGGAAGTTATTATGTTAATGCTAATTATTTACAAGTAGAAGAAACTATGTTTACATCAAAGTATATTTATGATTTAAAAGACATCGAACTTACAGTAAAAGAGCTAAATTCACTTTATCTTTTAGAAGAGGATGAAAACTTTGAAGCAAACATTAAAGTAATTCTTCCTGGTTCTGTTGCTAATGAAGATTTTATAGTAGAAGATGGAGATGTTAGGATTCCATATTCTAAATATAACTCTCTAAGAAACACATCAATTACTTCAACACAATACCATATTGTCTCTATTCTCATTGCTATCTCTCTTTTTATTGTGTTATCTCTCATAGGAATAGTTCTCTACAAAAAAAAGGATAATCTCATCAATGATCAACTACCTAAAGAGCAAACTCAAGAACTAAGTCAAGAAGAAGTTAAATGTAGACAGTATGTACTACAGTTTCAAGAGCAATATTCAAAAGAAGTTCTCTATCAAGGATTAGTTAACTCAGGGATTCAACCACAATATGCTAAATATTATGTTCTAAAGTATTACACTAAGAAGTAAACTATAAAAAAAGATTTAAAAAAAACATAAACTAAAAAAAAGATTCTTGAAAAGTATTTTCATTTGAAAAATGAAAATCCTCAAACAACAATCTTAAATATTGATGAAGTAAAGATTCTTGAAAAGTATTTTCATTTGAAAAATGAAAATCCTCTTCCTTTATTTTCTACTAATCCTGAGTTATCAATATCGTAGAGAATTTCTTGACCTCCTTGTTTGAATTTATGTTTTTTTAAAACAAGTTTTTTGTCATGGCCTTGTTTGTCCATCTCAATAATTGTTTTAGACCAATATTCAATTACCATTCCTCCAACCATTTTATTTTCTTTAGTATCAAAAGTCGTATACATTTGATTGGTAACAAAAATTGGAATATGAAATGTTCTTGATATTTCTGTGAGCATTCTGAGTTGTTCACCCAAATCCGAATTTATTTTTTGTGGTGCATCACCTAATTTTAATCTATAAAGCATCACTAGAGAATCAATAAGAACTAAACCAACATGATTTGCTGATTTTATTTGTTTTGAGAGATTCCGAATAAGAGAGTGTTGCTCTTCAAATGTTTTTGGAGAAAATACAATAATGTCTTTTAATTCAATTTGAGGATTAATTTGTTGGAGTCTTTCTGGAGAAAAACCTCCTTCAGTATCAATATAAATTACTTTTTTTCCATGTCTTAAAGCTTGATTTGCTAACTCAAAACACATTGTAGACTTCCCACAACCAGGAGGTCCAAAAAGAGTAGTAATAGTATCTTTTTGTAAATCTCCAATTAATTTTCTAAGAATGATGTGAGAATCTAAAATCATAATTAAATTAAGAATATTATTTTTATAAAGAATTGGATTTGTTTTGGATAAAAAATAAGAAAATCCTAAAGGATTTTGAGGATATTTTCAGGAGGTCTTCCAATTGCTGCTCCTTTTGGAGTAATTACTATTGGTCTTTCAATAAGCTTTGGAATATCACATAATAATTGTAGTGCCTGTGAATCATTAGGTTCTCCATTTTTTTCTTTATAAGACTTATATTCTGTTTCGTTTTTTCTCAATAATTGAGTTGGAGCTATGTTTAGTTTTTTTGTTATCTCCAATAGTTCATCTACGGTGTTTCTTTTTTTTAAATATTCAACGATTTCAAAATTTCCCTCACCAACTTGTTCATTAAGAAGCTGTAGAGTTAGACGAGATTTTGAACATCTTGGATTATGCCATATTTTTATTTCCATAAATAAGCAAATTAATTGAAATTTATAACTATTTAGGATAACTTCGAATAAGTTTTCTTTTAATATTAAAAATCATAACTGTTTTATGAAAGAGATTCTACTTCCAATTCTCTTAGGAATATTTGCAGGAATCATCACAGGATTAGTTCCTGGGATCCATATTAATTTAGTTGCAACTCTTGCATTAGTGCATTCTTTTTTTGTATTAGAATATGTTTCACTACAGGAATTAATTATTTTCCTTTTAGTTATGGGAATTATCCACTCATTTATTGACTTTATACCCTCAATTCTATTTGGAGTTCCATCTAGTGACACTGCACTAAGTGTACTTCCTGGACATAGGTTAGTATTAGAGGGACGTGGATATGAGGCTATTTTTCTCTCATCACTAGGATCACTTTTAGGAATGTTGTTTTCTGTAGTTATTATCATAACATTATTTTCATATTTAAAATCTATTTATTCAATGAGTTTTGCATATATTCCATATGTTCTTTTTTTTGTTATGGTGCTAATGATTTCATTAGAACCAACATCTACTAAAAAATTTTGGGCACTCATTATTGTTTTGTTTTCTGGCAGTTTAGGGATGATAGCACTTAATTCATACCACCTCCAAGAGAGTTTACTTGTTCTTTTCTCAGGGCTTTTTGGTATTAGTTCTTTACTTTTTTCCTTAAAAGATTCTTCCTCCATTCCTAAACAACATTTCAAAAAAGAAACTACATGTTCTTGGAATCTAATTAAACCACTATTTACTGCCGGAGTTTGTTCTAGTATTTGCTCTATTGCACCAGGATTGGGTTCTGCACAAGCAGCAACAATTGCTTCTTTGTTTATGAGAACACTTAGTGCAGAGATATTTATTGTGATTTTAAGTTCCATTAATACTATTAATTTTGCTCTCTCAATTTTGAGTTTGTATGTTTTAGAAAAGGCAAGAAATGGTGTTGTGGTAGTTATTTCCCAACTACATTCCATAACAGTTGCAGAGCTGATTCTCTACGTAATTATTATGTTACTTTGTTCAATAATAGGATTTTTTATTACAATTTTACTTGGAAAACAATGTATTTATTTTTTTAATTATTGTAATGTCAAAAAGATAAGTATTGGAATTATTATTTTTATTATTGGTTTAGTCTTTTTTATGACTTCGTGGATTGGATTGTTATATTTACTATTATCGACGTCAATAGGGCTGCTTGCTTTAGAACTTGAAGTTAAAAGAATTCATTTAATGAGCGTATTACTAATACCTGTAATTTTGGTTTTACTTTAATTAAAGAGTATAATCAAAGATTTGAAAATAGTAAAAATAGAAATATAATTTTATTGTAAAAGAATTAAAAAAAAGTAAAATTTATTCTGAAGTTTCTTCAGAATCAAATTTTTCACAAACAACTTTTCCACCAACTTCTTCTACTCTTTGTTTAGCAGATTCTGAGATGTCTTCACATACAATTGTTACTTTTTTAGTAAAGTTTCCTCTACCTAAAATTTTATCGTAACCAACATTTGTTGCATTAAATACAAATTCTTTGTTTTCTTCTACAATAATTCCTGCTTCTACTAACATATCGAAATTGTGTTCTAGATATGATAAGGAAAGAGTAGTTACTGCTTTTTTATTTACAGCACTGAAACCTTTTTTACCGAAGTAAGCTTTAGTTGATAACATTTTTTTAACATCTTCAACTTTAACTCCTCTAGTTGCAGCATATTTTTGTAAAAACTTTTTTGATCCTGAAAGCATACCTGCTTTTTGTGAATCTCCTCTAGCACCAGTTCCAGCTAAACCGAAACCTCCTCTATGACCTGAACCTCTATGTTTTTTTTTGTGTCCCCAACCGTGAGATGATTGTCCTCTTTGTCTCACAGATTTTGATTTTTTGTTTTTTAACATTTTTTTATCTTAAATTACTACATAAGTGTAGAAATCTTATAGAAAAAAGAATCAAAAACGGTTTATAAAGATTTGGTGGTAATAAAACAATAGAGTAAGGAAAAGTATTTTTAAAAAAAAATAGTATTTTTTCCTTCTCTTTTTGCTCGATAAAGAAGAAGATCTGCTTTTTTTATTATTTTTTCAGGTGTTGAAGTATTATGTATTTCTACGATACCTCCACTTATTGTTATCTTTCTTCTAAAGGAGAATTTAAAATTCTCGATTTTTTCTCTAAGTCTTTGAGATAAAACTTTTGCTCCATCTAAAGAAGTATGGCTCATAATTACCATAAATTCTTCACCTCCCCATCTTCCAAAAACATCTACTTCTCTGAGTTCTTCCTGAACTGCTTTTGTAATTTCTGTTAAGACATAATCTCCTACATCATGACCAAATGAATCATTTATTTGTTTAAAATCATCTATATCAAAGAGTAAAACGCTCACTAAGTGTTCTGGTTCCCGTTTATGTTTTTTAACCTCTAAATCTAATTCTTCTTGGATTTTTCTTCTATTGTAGATACCCGTCAAAATATCAGTATTTGCTAGTTGTTGTAATTTTTTATTTGATTCATCTAATTGGGAAGTTATGGTGTTAATAAATGTAATTAAGCTTTTTAGTTCAACATTTTCATTATCTCTTGTGGACGTTTCAGTATATTCCTGGGAGAGGCTTGGTTTTCTTGTTGATTTTTCTTCACTTAATGCTAAGTATGTAGATGTGTAGTTAAGAAATCTTTTTTCTTTATTAGGAAGAGTGAAAAATTCCCCCCATGTGTAAAAACCACACATTGAAGAGATTTTTGCGAGTTCGTATGTTTCTTCTTCGAGTAAATTAGATGAAATAAATTGATCAATCCCCACACAAGAATAATTGAAAACTGCCTCAGGATTTTCTTTTTTTAACCAAGAAATTATCTTTTTTTTATTTTCTAAATAAAGATCTTCCTGAGCAATTGAAAATTTTATGATGTCTCCTTTTTTAAATGAGGTGGGATAGGAGATAGAACCATCCTCGTGAAAATGAGTTGTAATTCTCAATAATTCTTCTGAATCTTGATTTAAAATTATTGGAAAAAGCATTCCAAAATGTTGTGGATCTTCTTCAATATGATCACCCAAATATGTTTTATAGACATCTAATGCTTTTTTATTATCAATTTCATAAATCCTATTATTTTTTACTTTTGTGATTTTCATAGGCGACCCCATAGATTTCCAAGATAGAGATTTGTAAGTAGATACTTGTAAATCTTTATTTGAGAGAATAATAATAGAAAAACCTTCAGTATATATTTTTGTATCATGCAGAAGAAATACTCCATCATCAGTTATTGAACTTGTTCCAGCATACCCACCTGAGAGTACAACATCAGGATTTTTCTGAGAAATTTGTGAGATAATTTCATCTATTTGAATGTCTCTATATGTTCCAAAAGCAATTGCTACATCCCCGTTATATTTAGCAATTGAGTGAGCAATTTCTTTACCTAAAACTGTGTTTTTTTCATCAAAAGATAACTTATTATTTGGTAAATGTAATGATGAAAAACTAGATGTTTTTTTAAATTGAGTCATTGAAACCACAACTGAATCTTCTACTATGTGTTGAGATACTATTTGTTTTCCAGCACTAGAACCTATGATATTTGCTAGAGGAAATTTTTTTTTAATTTCTCTTGCTAGATTCTCTACTTGTAAAATATGATTTTTTCCAAAAAAAACTTGAACAATAATTTCTTTTGAAGTATCAAAAATAGCTACTTCCTCATAAAAATCTTCAATTGTTGTAAATTGAAAGATATGATGCTTCATAGTTACCCTTAGGTTTTAAAAATTTATAAAAGTATTTATTTTGTAGATTCCCTTCTCTAAAGTCGTACTATATTCTTATGAAATAAAAGATTGTATTTAGACTATGTTATCTCAAAAAAATCCTAAAAGTGCATTACAACCACTATTTTATCCAAAATCCCTTGCTGTGGTTGGTGCTAGTGAAGATATCTCAAAAATTGGGGGGTTTATTTTTTCACAGGCATTAAAAGTACCCTCAATTAAAGCATATCCTATTAATATGAAATCTGATATGATTCAAGGAGAAAAAGCATATGCTCATGTTAGCGATATTAAAAAAAATGTTGATTTGGCAATTATTGTAATCCCTCAAACCTTTGTTTTAGAGACACTCGATGATTGTGTTAAAGCTGGAATAAAAAATGTAGTTATTATAACAGCAGGATTTAAAGAAGTAAGTGAAGAAGGAGCAAAAGTTGAGAGAGAAATTACTGAGGTTGCTAGAAAACACAATTTAAATATTGTAGGGCCTAATTGTCTTGGATTTTTAAATCCTGAAATTAATTTAAATGCTTCTTTTGCTAAAGATTTGCCTAAATTTGGAGACTTGGCTTTAGTTTCACAAAGTGGGGCAGTAATTGATGCTTTAATTGATTGGTCATTTTCTAAAAATATTGGGTTCTCCAAAGTAATTTCTTGTGGAAATATGGCAGGAGTTACTACTCTTGATTTTCTAGACTATCTTGGTAAAGATCCAAAAACAAAGACAATTTGTTTTTACATGGAAACTATTGAGAGAGGAGAAGAATTTGGTGAGTTACTTCGAGAAGTTACTAAAAAGAAAAAAGTTATTATCATCAAACCTGGAAAATCTCAAAATGCACAAAAAGCAATTGGATCACATACAGGGTCACTTGCTCAAAACGGAGTTTTAGTTGAGAAGTTAATTAAGGAAAATGGTGGTATTTTAGTAGATACTTTTGAGGAACTCTACAATGTATTTATTGGAATGAAGCAATTAGAAGTTAAAGGTAAAAATACTGTTATTATTACAAATGCTGGAGGTCCTGGAGTTATTTCAACTGATGCGCTAGAATCATCTTCATTAGAATTAGTTGATTTTAGTGAGAAAGAAAAACGAGCAATTATGAAAAACTTGCCTTCTGCTGCATCACCAAATAATCCTGTAGATGTTCTAGGAGATGCGAAAGGAGATAGATATCTTAGTGCACTTAAAGCTGTTGATTCTATTGAAAATGTTGATAATATTATTATTTTACTTACTCCGCAAATGATGACTCCTTGTTTAGATATTGCAAAAGAGATTGTTGATTTTTCAAAAAAATCAAAAAAATGCATCTCTTCAGTGTTTTTAGGAGGATATGAAATAAGAGAAGCACTTGAATATTTTGAACAAGAGCATTTTCCTAATTTTAGAACACCAAGTGAAGCAATTAAAACATTAGATGTTTTTTATGAACATTCTCAATTTGATCATAAAGACTCTCCAGAAGAATTTGAATTTTCTTCAAGAAAAATTGCTTCAGTTAAAAAAGAAATAAAAGATATCTCCGGATTACTCACATATGCACAAACAAAAAAAATATTTTCCTGTCTGGAAATAGAATTACCTGAAAAAATTCAATTACACTCCCGAGAAGAAATTTTAAAAACAAGATTACAATCAACTAAAACATATGTTCTCAAAGCAGAAGGGATTGTTCATAAAAAAGAAATGGATGCTGTAAAACTTGGAATTACTTCACTTAATTTCCAAGATGAAGCACTAGGAATGTTTGAGAGAACTAAAGGCGCTGAGTTAACATTAGAAGAACAAGTCTCAGGACATGAAGTAATTGTTGGTCTTCAACATAATGATTTAGGAAAGTTTGCAATGTTTGGAATGGGTGGCTCATATGTTGATGTGTTTAAAGATGTTCATTTTTCACTTGCTCCTCTCTCATATAAAAAAGCAAAAGAACTCATTGCCAAGTCTAAAGTTTACCAACTTTTAAAAGGAACTCGTGGTGAACATCCAATTGATTTTGAGAGTTTAGTTGAGATTCTTGTAAGAGTGAGTTATATCCAAGTGCTTTTTCCAGAGATTAAAGAAGTTGATTTAAATCCGATTATGTGTTCAAAAGATGGAGCTTATTGTGTTGATGTTAAATTATTAAAAGAATAATTACCAAAACACTATCATTACAACAATTAGTAAAGAAAACGCAGAAAAAATAGGTATTGATGCATTGCTCTTAACTAGTGTGTTTGATGAAACCTTATGAAAAGATTCATTTTCTTTTTTTGTATTATTTTTATGAGTAAAGTTACCTTTGAGACTTTGTGATAATGAAGGTATTTTTGTAACATTAAAATAGATTGTTTCATACTGGAATGTTGATCTATGTTCTTTTTTAAATTTACATGTTTGTTTGAGATTAGTTGTATTTTGAATAAGTTTTGTTTCATCAATTACATTTTCTATGATATGAAATCCTGATTCAATTTCTAAATCAAAAGTATTAGATATTTTTGTTTTATTTCTGTAAATTGTACAAGATATTAATATTTTTCCACTAGAAAAAAAAGGTCTTCTAATTGTTTTTTCATCAATTGATATATTGAAAAATTTCAAATCTGGAAAAATAATTTTATCAAATTCATCTAAAACTTTTTGTTCATGTAATTCTTCATCGAAGAGATGATTTAATTCTTGATCTAATTCTATTCCTTGTAGTACTATAGAATTTTCTCCATGCTCTAAAGGAATCATAAGGGTTGTTTTTACTTTTGAATATTTTGTTGGAATTTCAATAGATGATTGCTTTTTACTATTTACAAAAATATTGAGAACTCTTTTTGCAGTATCTCCTCTGTAGAGTTCTATTGAGAGTTTCATATAATCATTAATTATTTCTCTTGAAGTTATGAGAAGTTGAGATTCTTTTTCTTGGTTTTTTTCGAGTTCTTCTGCTTCTATTTCATCTGGTTCTTCCTCAAATTTGTAAAAAAAAGTTTCAGATTCATTTACATAAGTACAATTATTTTGAGAAAGTTCAGCTTTAATTATTATGGGACTTGTCTTTGTTGGAGTGTAAGATTTTATGTTTGTATTTCTTGTTGTGAGTGGATTTTTTAATAATTCTTGTTCATAATTTTCAACCCAATATGTAATAGATATATTTTCTTCATATTTAACATCAAAATCAAATTCTATTTTTTGAGTGATTTCTCTTTTTTTAAGATTAATGATAAGAGAATTATTACATAAACTTTGATTTGTTGAATTTGATATATTATTTTGGTTATTTTGATTGGTTTGGTTATTTGGGTTTGTTGTATTTACTAAGTCTACTGCTAAACTTGATTTACTACAAATGCTTTTATTTGAGATAAAAGATGAAGAATTGAAGAAATGTAGAGATTCCCCTTGATTAAAAAATAAATCTTCGGTTTTGTTCCATGAGAAATTTGAGGTGTTTGAACTAAGATATATTGATTCCCCTGAAGATTTTAATCCACCATTTGAGAGTTGAGATCCTGATGTTTGATAATAATTACAAGAAGAAGATAAATTAAAATAAGCTTGATAAAAAGAAGAACCAGCAATAATTGTCATTGAAGCATTATTATTTTGAACAAGAGAAATAGTATTATTTTTTCCATTTTCATCAAAAACCAAATAGTTTGAAAAATTAATACTCTCATTTGAGATAATTTCAATGTATTCTTCGTCAATAAAATTTATTTCTGAGATATTTGCAATAACTGAGTTTGATAGGATTACTAGTAGACTATAAAGTATAAAAAGCTTAAGATCCATACATACAAATAGAGAAGAGAATATTATAGAGATTAGTACTATAATTTATCCTTAAAAGTAAAAAAAGTAAAAAAAGTAATTATTTTTGTAGAGATTCTAAAAGATATAATCCCTGAAACATCTTATCTTCTTCAAAGGAGTTTGCCATTATTTGAAAACCAACAGGAATGTTTTCATCACCATCTTGAATTCTATCTACAGAAACAGCACCAGCACAAATTCCTGCTAAATTTGAAGGACAAGTAAAAACATCCATTGCATAAGAAGCTTCCACAGACATTTCTTCCCCTAATTTATGAGGCAGGGTTGGAGCAATTGGAGTTAAAATAAAATCTATACCTTCAAATGCTTTTGAGAGCGATTTTGAGATGATTTCTTTTACTTTGAGTGCTTTTTTATAATAAGCTCCATCAAACTCCGATTTTGAGATCTCACGGCCACCCATAGCTCTTCTTAGCGCTTCTGTCCCAGCAGTTTCATCAAATTTATTTCCATATTTTACTGAGTCTAGTTTTCTAGTTCCCGAAAAGAATTCTGTGTAAACAATTGGATAATACGCTTGAACTGCAAGTTCAATATGTTCAACTTCAACTTCTTTGATAGTATGACCTAAAGCTAAGAGTTCTTTTTTCTTTAATTCATAGAGTTCTTTAATTCTTGAATCCTCAATCATTGAATCAAATTGCTTAATTACTCCAATAGTGTAGTTTTTTTCTAGTTTTTCATATGATTGTACTTCTTTGTCAACTGTTACTGAATCATTTTGTGAATATCCTGCTAATTCCTGTAAAACATATGCTGAAGACTCAACATCTCTTGTGAGAGGTCCAATTTGATCTAAACTCATAGATAAATCAACAAGACCATACCTTGATACTCTTCCATAAGATGGTTTGATTCCCACAACACCACAATGAGAAGCAGGATTTCTATTTGATCCTCCTGTGTCTGAACCTAAGGCAACATCTACCATGTCTGCTGCAATTACTGCACCAGATGCTGAGGAAGAACCACCAGGTACTCTTTTTGGAGCCGCCGGGTTGATTGTAGGATTGAAAGCAGAAGTTTCTCCAGAAATACCATTTGCAAATTGATCATTATTTAACATTCCCAAAATAATTCCATCCTCTTTTAAAATAGTTTCAACAACATCCGCATTGTATGTTCCTTTGTAGTTTTCAAGTGTTTTTGAAGCACAAGAAATAGTCATATCTTCCATAGACATATTTGATTTTAGAGCAAATGTTAATCCAAAGAACTTTCCTAAAGATTCACCAGAATTTCTTTTTTCATCTAATTGCTGAGCTCTTTTTAAAGCAGATTCGTTAATTTCTAGAAAAATATTGTATTTTTCATTGTTTTTTTTAACTTCTGCTAAAAAATCTTGCACATTTTGAACACAAGTGAGCTCTCCAGCCTGCATTTTTGCAGTTTTTTGCTTAATATGAGCATTTTTAACCATATTTTAGAAGATATTTCTGTCTATTTAAAGATTATGATTAAATCAAGTAAAAGCCACGTATTTTAATTGTAAAAATTAAACATGAAAAAAGACCCTGATTTCGAGTTGAGTAGAGCAAAAAAAAAGAATTCTCTGTGAAATATTAAAAAAATGAGAAAATAGTTGTAAATAAATAAAAGAATAAAAAAGAAGGATTTATTTGGAAAATAAAGGTTTTTTTTGTTTTTTTTAAATTTGTTTAAATTTAAACGTATTTATTTAATACTATAAAAATAAGACGTTAAAAACAAAAATAAGTAAAAATAATACTGGAAGACATTATTGATTAGATGCCTTGTATTTTGCCTTTCAAAATTACTGTATCAATGTGCATTCCTCCAAAACTGTAGGTTAGAAATGAAATTCAGAAAATCCAAGAATAAATATAAAAAGGGGTCTTGGAATCTCATTTGTGACCGTACGGGATTTAAAATTAAGGCTGAGGATGCGCGAGTTGAATGGAATGGGCTTGTGGTTGACAAGGGCGTCTATGAAAGCCGCCACCCACAAGATTTTGTCCAGGCAAGGGCTGACGATCAGTCTGTGCCTTATTCTAGGCCTGAGTCTCCCGAAAGGTTGCTCGGCATAAACGAAGTTACCCCCGATGATTTATAAGGATTGATCCCATGGCTACCTCCGGCGTTGTTGCCTATAATGTAAAAACCAATGATATTGTTAAGAGGGCCTTGCGTATTGCGGGGATTTTGGCTAGGGGCCAGACGATGGACGCGGACCAGGCCACCAATGGCCGGGAGGCTCTTAACGCCATGGTCAAAGAGTGGCAAGCAAATGGTATGCGTTTATGGAAAATGAAAGAAGCTATTGTTTTCCCCGTGGCCAACAAGACATTATATAGTATCTCATTGGATGGTGATCGTGCGGCGATTGATTGGGTTGAAACGACTAATTCAGTTGCGGCCTCGTCGGGTGATGGAACGATCACGGTTGTAGGCGCGACGGGCATCTCTGATGGCGACCAGATAGGTGTTACGCTGGATGACAAAAGCATACAGTGGGTAAGCGTTAATGGCGCCCCGGTTGGCAGCGTTATCACGCTTTCTGCCAATTTGACTGATGATGTCGCCGTGGGTAATCGTATTTTTGCCTATACGACAAAATCACCAAGGCCTATGGACATATCGAACCCGCGGAGAGAAACAAAGACATTGATTCAAACGCCAATACAAAAGATTAGTCGGCAGGGGTATCTTAATTTGCCACAGAAGTCATCTGCGTCTATCCCAAACTCATGTTTCTACGACAAGCAGCTGGCTATAGGTGAGCTTAATGTTTGGCCTTCATTCCAGAATGAGGAAACTGTTCTCAAGTTGACCTTCAAAATGCCGATTGATGACATGGTGGATGCAACTAATGACATTGACTTCCCACAAGAGTGGATTAATCCAGTCATTTTCAATTTGG
>CAKZOW010000131.1 GCA_937138345.1 uncultured archaeon
GTTTAGTTTCAACATTGTAGTATCCAATAACATCTACATCTAAATAAGGATTCCCATCTTTATCTTCAGCTCTCTTACCAGTACCTACATACTTATCACCTTGTTTAGTTTGTTCCTCTTTCTCTTTCATTTGGATACCTAAGATAACATCTTTACCAGTCCAGTCATCAATATAGTCAACTTCAATTTCTTTATCTACTTTCTTCTTTTTACCTTCGTTATCAGGGTCAGCTATCCATTCATGGTATTTAACTACCTTTTGAGTAGTAGATAAATTAGCTAATGAAGTTAAAAACTCACCAGTTAATACATAATTTAATTTCTTCATTTGAACATAACCAGCCATAGCCATATCTTTACCATTCTTATTGTAGAAAGTTTGACCTTCTTTATTAGTCATCCATATGTCTTGTTCTAGCATACCCTCACCTTCAAACTCTACATGGATACCAATAGCTCCACCTTTAGATTCAATAGCCCAAGCTCTCTTAACTTTATCAACATAAAAACCTGATTCTTTAATAAATACTGAACCACTATAATCATCTACATTATTACTATCTACTGTTTGACTCTCAACTAATTTATTTAATACTGACATTTTATTTTCCTTCTTCTATTTTATTTGTTTGACTATTAGCTATTTGCTCTAACATATCACCTAATACTGTTGAACCTTTTTCTACTGGTATTTCTTTATCGAATATATCAGCTCTTGACTTAGCTTGAAAGCTATTTGTACTATCTGTACTTAAAAATCTATTACCATCTTTATCTGTATGTAATCTATAAAATTCATCATAGAGTGACAATAGTTTACTCTGTGCTCTCTTACCTTGGATACTAGCTGTTTTAACGATAGCACCATTCTCTTCTAAGCTATCTTCTAGTGCAGTGAATACTACATTAAGGTCTAGCCCTCTAAAGGCTCTTACTATCTTGGTTATCCTGTTTGAATACTCTTTCCATAATACAAAAGCATTACTACTATTACCAAAGTATTCATCTTCAGATAACTCATCAACTATCATATCTGCTATCTCACTAAGACTATCAATAGCTACATTATCATATTCTAATTCACCATTTTTTAAAGCCATATATACTTCACCAAACTCTTCCATGTTCTTAACTTCAACTACATCCATAGCTTTATCTCTAAGAACCAATAATCCACCTTCTGCTGATATGATTAAAGTCTTACCTTTTAATCCACCTAGTAGAGATGTCTTACCAGCTGATGATTGACCATATATCAATACTTTAACTGTGTTAGTACCTATACCTTCTGTTGTTGTTATTATTATTGCCATTTATTCTTCCTTTGCAGATTACAATTATACTATATACTCATAGTAATTATTTTATAGTTTCCTTAAATTTCTAAATTTAATAGTCAACTCGACTAAATTCATCTTCTTCCTCATAGTCATCTTCTACCTCAACTTCTTCTTTCCTTTCTATAGTTTTAAAGACAGTCCTAGTCAATTCTGATTCAGCTAAAGGACTTTGAAATTGCTTATTAACTCTAAGTATTTCAGCCTTACATTCATCATGCGTATAACCATTATCCATAAGTAATAACCCTAGTTTAACCAAGCTATTATTTCTACCTGATGATTCATTTCTAATAATATACTGACTAATTCCATTGATATTCCTCTTGGCTAATGTACTACCTCTCTTACTATATTCTTCTGCTTCTTGAGTATTAGGTATATACTTATCACCATCAAATAATTCACCTTCATTGTACCAATGTTCACACTTAGCAGAATAATAGAACCTGCTACTATCGCTACAAGCACTATCTGTTTCAATAGGTAAATCATCCATTAATGACTTCATAAACCTATTATACTGGTCTGTATCCAACTCTAATCTATTCTTCATAGGTAGGATAACTCTATATCTATCTTCCACAACACCATTCTTATCTTTCTGATGACTCTTAGTTGTAGCTATCAAGTAAGTATAATCTTCTAATACTAACTTAGCTATATCCAATGGAGTACCTGAGTCTATATCCAATATGATTAAATCAAAACCTACAATAGTATTATCTTTCTTTCTATAACCATCAGTAAAACAATGTGCTGAATAGCATAGGCTTTCTTTGGATACTACCTTATGTAAATCTTTCCATACAATATCATCATTAGAATAGTAACCTTCAGTAATATTAGTGCTATAACTAAATATCAATGGTTGTTCTAAATCAGTCTTCTTCTTAGCTCTTGCTTGATATAATGTTAAATTATGCCTATCCTCTATCATAAGCGTTATATTGTTTTGGTAAGCATATCCCTTACATAGCTCCCAAAAGGCTTTCTTGCTTCTTATCTCTTTGTAGAAAGGCAATGTTTGAGTCATAGTATATTCAGACTCAGCTTGTTCTTGCTCAAGTAACCAATCTACAATCAATTCAAACTTTTCAGGTCTCTTAATAACTTTACCTAGATGTTCTTCTGATACATTAACTATTTCAATAGCTCTATTGTAGTGTTCAACTTCTACACAATCTGATAAATCTATAATAGCTAATAGTCCAGATATTTTAAGTGCTAACCAATGCTTGTTCTGTCTGTATATAGTTTCAATAACTTCATAGTGACCAAATGCTTTACTCTCTTCTTTGAGTTGTTTCTCATAGTCTTCATATACCTTAGCAGCCTCACTACTGAATGGTATTTGTTTATTCTGATACTCTCTAACAATCTTGACTAATCTTTGACTAATATCATTTATCTTAGCTTCTGTTTTACTATCCATAGTTAAAGTATAATTATTAACTTTAGTTTCAACTACACTAAACAAATTTCTTCTAGCCATACCAGCTTGTAGTAAGTCCATAAAAGCTTTTTCTACTTGTGGATTACCTTCAAATAACAATGTAGGAGAACCAAACATAAGTAAGTTATGTGGTATTGGATTATCAGTAGGTTTAACTCCAGTTGTTCTTCTAAGGTTAGGCTTTAATGTACCTTTATCAAAAGCATTAAGTAGTGTATCACTCAATAACTCATATTCCTTCTGTAGTACACTCCCTACTTCGTCTAAAGCAATATTGACACAATATATATCCATCATATCCATCATGCTTCTAATGGCTCCTACGGCACTATCAGTAGCTGATTTAAATATAGGACTTAATCTAACACCTTCATCAGTAAGTCTATTTAATTCACCTTGTTCCCATTCAGGCAACATTTCAACTCTATCACTAACTTCTTTCTTAATAGCATCATTAGCTTCTTTAATAAATAAGTCTTCTATATATCCTAAACTTCTACTCTTCTGCATACCACTTCCAGCTAAATTAATAGCATATATATTTGGTGGTATTTTATTACCATCAGTAGGAACCACAACAGTAGGTCTAACTGAGTTAACCACAGTAGCTAATCCAAATAGAGATGTTATAGTCATGTAATGGTTTACATCAGGAGTATTATCTTTACCAGCTAATAACTCTACCATATCATCTAATACATTCATTTACTTCCTTCCTTTATTTTAAAAGTCATAGACTTTAATTTAAACACTTCATAACCTTGTCTTAACATTGTTAATAATTGTTCTACTTCACTATCAGTATCCACACATTGTTCACATAATTCTCTAATCAATTCGGGTAATTCATCAGAACCAATATCAATAGATTTAGTTGCAAAACCATTTGTATCCAATACCTCTACTCTATACCCTACTTCTAAATTCATAGTTATCTTTATATTCATATTAAACCTTTACGTTTGGTGATTGAGTTGCAGTAAGGAATGAGCTTCAGCGAAAGGATACCTTACAAAACGATTGAAACCAATAAGTAAAGAGCTATATGCTGATAGCATTACATTGAAATCTACCACTTATATATTTGCTTTCATATCTTTGCTTAGTTACTTTATCAGCACTTTTCATCAATGTCTTAAATGCACTATCCATATCTTGTATCTTATAGGCTTTATATTCACTAATGCCTACAGTCTCTACAAACTTAGTACACTCACAATATCTTGGGTCAAATGCTCCAATCAACTTATTAACAGTTTGTTCACTCATTCCATATCTACTTGCATAAAATTTCTTAGTATGATAATTCTCTAGAGGTAATGTTTCTCTAGTTTGCGTATTAGATACAGCTTCATAGGCTTTATTAACCAATGCTGGTAGTTCATCTATCTTCTCAAGCTTGTTCTCTATACTAGATAATCTTCTCTCTTGCTCTAGTAGTAGTTGAGCTGATTCAGCTAATATCTCTGCTTGAGTCTTTGGTTTATTCATCTCTTTTTCAATCTTAATGAAATACTTTCTAGTCTCTTTACCTTTTTCAGTATTGGATACCATACATAACTCTTTAGCCATATCCAATGTTACAATATAGTCCTTTTGAGTTGCTCGACCATTCACAAAATTGTGAACCGTAAAATCAGAACCTTCTTCAAAATCATACTTGTCAATAGCAGACTTTATCCAATCAGCATATTGCCTACCTACTTCAAGATATTCATATATATCCCTACTGTTTACTGAATTTACTTCATCACCATCTATCTCAGTTTTGTTTACTTTAATTATTTCATTCATATTAATTCCTTTTATATTTTAGGCTTTCTGATACCATTGCTATTTATATTGGATACTGTAGTTCTAGCTACATCAACATCTTCATCTAATCCAAAAGCTACAACTTCGCTATCATGGTCTTCTATATTCCATATTTTCTCTGCTATAGCTTCTAACCACAACATAATGTCCTCTTTTCTTATTTGAAAATTGATAGACACTCTGTTTCTCTTTTCATCAAAACCAAAATATAATACAACTTTAGCTTTTGTCTTTAGACATTCAACATATCCACCACCAAAATCTCTAATAGTTTTACCATCAGGTAATTCATCTTTTTTTTGATTTAAAACTTTCTCAATCATAAGCACTCCTTGCTTTGCATTTAATGTTTTCTTTATAACCATATTTACACTCCTTTAGCTTCATCTTGTTATTTGAAACTATCTATGTGGTTATGAAATATTACTAATATTATTCTTATACTATTCTTAAACGATTAGTACACTATTTTCTTATTTCTTATAAGATACCGTACCAGTAAAACGTTACGTACCACTGTACGGGTTGGCATCCTATATCCTATATCTAATCCTATATCTAATCTAATCTATATTTTTTGCTTCTTTTAGAGATATTATGCAAATATATTTTTTTTAATCTTAGCTACTTTGTTTTCTTCTTGAGTTATGATTTTAAAATTCTTAATCTTATCATCACAAAACATTTCTAGCTTATCTTTGTTAGGCATAGTAAAACCATCAAAGGGATTATCTTTAAATAATATATCTATTAGTGTTGGGTTATCTCTACAAGCTAATATAGCTGTATAAACTTCATTGATTAACTTTCTACCATACTCTATATCACTATCACATTCTAATATGGTTATTCTACTTCCAATAGTCTTAGTAGGTCTAGCAATATTAACTATCCTTAATGTATCCAATTCTATACCATGTAGCTTCTCATACAAAGCAACATAAACACATAGCTGAGGAAAATGTAGGGCTAAGTCCTTTCGTTCCTTGTAGGGACTCTTGGAGGTCTTAAAATCGATACATACTTTATTAACATCATCTATCTCATCTACTGTACCAGCTATTAATACTTTATTATCTAACTCATACTCCATGTAGTACTCTGATTTAACATCTGTTGGATATAACTCTAAGTAAGCATTTAATACAGCTTCATTCATTAATGGATAATCTTTATAGATAGTCTTAATATCTAATTCACTACTACTACTTAATATC
>CAKZOW010000132.1 GCA_937138345.1 uncultured archaeon
TTTCTATCATAAGAAGTTAATCTTATATAAAATATACTATCTTTAGTTTTAACCCTCACTAAATCATCATATATAGATGGGTTAATTGTTCCAATTACAATAATATCTTTATTCCTATATTTTTCAATAGGTTCAGTTTTATAATTATTCTTAGTACAACCAATTAATAATAAAAGTATTAATAATATTTTAAATGTTTTCATATTTATCTATTATTTAAAAAGTTTTCACCTATTTCGTCTACAGCAATAGCTTTTTTAACAGAACAAGGTGTTTCATTTTCTAATTTATAAGAAACAAGTTTTATGTGACCTTTTTTAATCATTTCTTGCCACTTTTTACCAATTTCATTATATTTAATTTCTTGTTTCATTTTTTTCATTTTTAAATTTCCATTTATATCCATACGCTTTCTCATGTTTACCATTTAAACAATCAGAAATATATCCATTAGAATAGCCTTTTTCTTTACAAAGCTCTGTTGTAGAACCCCATTCTTTTATGAATTCATCATCTAAAGAATATTGTATAATAGGTTTAAGATATAATCCTAATTTTTTATTCCTCATTTTTTTTCTGGTTTCAGAAGATACTTTAGGTTTATTATTAGCTAAATATAACCTATCTTCTAAAGTATCTAAAGCATCTTCGTAAATCCAAACAAATCCTCCATAATACCTATATTTACCTCTTGCGCATTTAGAAAGTCCACTATTGTCACATTGTACTTTATCAGAAGCTTCACTACAACTATTAAATATATTTATAAGTTTCCCATCAAACGAGTACTGATATACTTTTTTATAATCAATATAAACTCCTTTTGCTATTTTACTCATATTATACCCAATTCCTTTAGTATATGTATTGAATTTATCTAAAAAATATTGTTCTTCTTTATACATATCAACTGAGTCATCTAATTTTTTTATAATAATAAACTTAAAATCCTCTAACTTATTTTTATTATAAGAGTGTTGTAAAGATTTTGAATGATGTATATTTTTCTTTAACATATTTAAATGTTTTTTCTTACGTCTACTAAAATTAGTAGTACTCCCTATATACTTTTTACCATTCTTTAAATTAATAATTGCGTAAATGCATTTCATATCTATTGTGTATTTAATTATACACGCAAGGTACGAAATTTATTTCAATTATCCTAATTTATTTACTATAAAATGCCTTGTAATATAGCTTTTTCTGTTAAAAGTTTTGGAAGCTCCTCAACATATCTTTCCGTAGTTATAGCAGCCATTGAAGGAGCAGAATTAATCTCGACCACTATAAATTTAGGTGCTTCTCTTAAATCGCCATCTTTATTTTTAGATGATTGTATTCTTAAATCTACAGCTCCCATATCTAATCCTACAGCTTTTAAAGCTTTTACAGATTCTTCAATAACTTCATCCCAATTAACTGGTTTATCAAATAATTCATTATCTTCTAAAATCCAATTGCAATGAGCATCATTTCTATACCATCTAACGTCTTGAGGAGCATCAGCTTGTAACATCTTTCTACAAGTATAGAAACATCCATTCTTAGAAATATGTAGTCTGTATTCTCTGTTATAACTGTAATACTTTTCAAAGATATAATTACTTAAATCTTTACCCTCCATCCAAGTTTCTAAAGATTCTTGATTATCATGTTTTTTATTACCAGTTCCTCTACTGCCAAATATATGTTTAGATATAATTGGATAATTAATTCTATTAGTTGCAAAATGTTCACTTTCAGGATAAGTATCGTATAAAAAATCTACACCTTCATTATCTATGTTATAAAAAGAACTTATATTATTATCAAACAAACCCTCATTCCAATCAGCAGTTTTAACATCATTATTAGTAAAACATTGTTTCATTAATAACTTATTACTACTATTTTTAATAGCTTCAACAGTATTTAATTCAATTCTATCACCACCATTAGCAATAGTACTTTGTAATTCTGTACTACTACCAAATCTAATTAAAGATTTAAATGGTAATAATGGTAATAATTTTAAAGGATTTCTTCTTCTTAAAGGATTATGAGAAGGATGTCTACTTCTAATTACAGGTCTCCATTTTGTAAATTTTTTTCTAGCACACATATTTTTCTAAATTTTTTTTAAACATTAAGTGTTCTCTCCAATCCCCACTTAAAATTGGTTTTTTATTTTCTATATTATCATTATATAAATAAATAAAAGCAATTCCAAATGGAGTACTAATAGAAGTTCTAATATACATACTTAAATCATCATTAGTTTCATCATAACCTTCTAATATATCTAAATTAGCTAATGTATGTTCATCAACTTCATATACTTCCATATTAATTGAAGTTGTTCCATTTTCATATAATCCAGGAAAACTTCCTAAATCTACTAAAGTATAAATAGGTTCTGTTACAAAACTCCCTTTTAATTTAGAATCTTCTAAATAATTATGATTATGTAAACCTTGCATTAATGAGCCATATACAGCTACTAAAAATCTTTTTTCCATTGTTTTTATTTGTTTTTTAATTTATAATATTTCTTCAGGTATTTCAGGACAACTTTGATGTTCCCACCATTCACTTCCATCATATTCACCTCTATCTAACCAAGTTCCATCAGTAAGCCAAATTGTTCCATAAAGTTCTTGACCTCCATAACCAGAGTCATATTCAAAATCTAGTTCTTTAAAAAAAGCTTTTAAATCTTTTTCATTATGATTTACTTTTAATAAATAAATTTTATTATCATTTTCACCATAATCATATCCTATTCTAATTTTAGCACATTTTATAGGTGATAAATTTTTTAAGCTTTTTTGTAATTCTTTTTTTGCGTTTGTCATTTTAAAATGGTAATATATTATTAATTTCTTGTTCTAATACTGTAACAGCTTCCTCTTTATTAGTATTTTTAATTAAATCAGAGAAATCTTTACTTTTATAAATAGAGGGTATAAATATATTTT
>CAKZOW010000133.1 GCA_937138345.1 uncultured archaeon
ATTATCATTATTTCTAAATACTTTACAAGCCATATTTATTATTTTTATTGTTTACAACCATCATCAAATTCATCTAACTTACTATTTACATCATCTGAAAATAAATTCAATTGATTTATATCTATTTTAACAGGTTTAGTTTCTATAACTTTAGGTTTAGTAATAGTTGTTATAGTATTACTTTTCATTATAACCTTATTTCTAGCTCTTGACAAAGCTACATAATATAATGCATTTTTCTCACGATTTACTATATCACCTTTTTTATTAACAATAAATCTATCAGCTCTTGAATTATATATATTATCAAAATCTACATATACATTATCAACAGTCATACCTTGTGATTTATGAGCTGTTATACTATAACCATAATCTAACCCTTTTTTAGTTGAAAATAATATAGAATCAGCACCTCTTAAAGCTGGTTGTAATTGTAATAATTTTGTTTTAGGATTAAAATAATAATCATCACCAAAATCATACTTACCAAAATGAAGATTTATTTTATCCTTCATAGTTTTCTTTGCAAAACTTCCATTTGGTATATTAATATATTCCTCATATAGTTTATTAATAGCTTCACCAATTAGCTTATTAGTTGAATCCATATCTTCATTACTAATACTTTCTATAATTATAGAATCAGTAAAGTTTAATTGAACATATATACTTTCGCTAATTTTTTTCAATCCTTCAACACCTTTATTAATTAAACCATCTAATAATTTAGATTTAGCTTCTATGTGCACAAAGGATGTATTTTCACTGACAATATATTTAGTAACCATGTATGGGATGGAGTTAGCAATATTACCAGCACTTAATTGTTTAGTATCATTACCAGCATATCCCATTATTTTATCACCAACAAGTAATTTATCACTTCCTGTTAATGCTTTTTTCATTTTTCTATTAAAACTTTTTACAGCAGCGTTAGTATATGCTACATAAATAGTATTCTCAAGATTATTTGAAAAATCATCCATTAATTTTTTATTGTAAGGAACTGTTGTTAAATTTTGTATAGTACCATCATTATTTTCTTGAATAATTTCAGTAGATATTTCAGTATTAGCTTTAACAACATCTAACGTTGATAATAAGTCACTTTTATTTTGTCTATATACTTTGGTTAAAGAAGTACTATTTTTATCTCCAAAAGCTCTATTTAAAACTTTTTGACCTTTATTATTAATACTTTTATTATCAGGACTTGGTATTTGATTGCTATCTCCCATAAATATAACATTTATACCATTTTCTTTAGCTGTTTCAGTAAAATCAACAATTAATCCATCTTCAATCATAGATGCTTCATCAACTATTAAAGTATAATTTGCAAAACCATCAACATTTAATTTTGTTTGAAACCCTTTAACTAGTTTACCTTCAGCATTTTTAAATGAATAAAATGATGATGCTAAAGTTGATGGCATTATAATATTACCTAAGTCAACAGTAGTTAATGCTAATTGCGCTGTAGCAGCATGTGTTGGTGCTAAATATCTAAATTCATTTCTTCCTCCTTTTTTATCAAAATATTTTTGTAAATAACCTATAATAGTAGTTTTACCAGTTCCAGCAGAACCCTCTATAGTAAAAAATTTATTATTACCAGGATTTTCAATATAATCAATACTATTACGTAAAGCAATAGTTTGTTCTTCTCCTAATTTAAATGAAGTATCAATACTTATATTATTATGTTTAAAAGTATATTCGCCATCACTTTTAGACGTAGAAGGTAAATCATCATTATCACTATATTCATCAACTAATTCTTGATATTGAGTTTTAGCATCTGAAGTGATATTTAATAAACCAGTATCATACCATTCTTTACTAAATATAATATTATTAGGTTTTACACCTGCATTATTAAATATTTCAATCATTTCTAAACCAGTATAACCATTTAAAGATTTATCTTTAGTATTTCTATAAGCCACTTTAAATTGTTTAGTTGGATTAGATTTAGCTGTTTCATATAATTTAACTATACTATTAGTTATATCAGCTTCAGAAATAGATTTAAAACCTCTATCTTTCTTTATTCTAAGATCTTTAGTCGGTAAAGCATAAGCATTTCCTTGTAAACCTTCTCCTTGTCCATATTTAGCACCAAATTGAGTTCTTGCTACTTTAGCTGCTCCAGCACCATGTCTTCCTTCAGGATTACTTCCGAATACAAATATAGTACCTTTTTCAGGAGTTATATTACCTTCATAATATTTAGGCATTGGTATATCAGTTTTAGCATCTGAAGTAGTTTCATCAAACATTTCATTAAATTCAACTTCAGTTTCAGTTAAAGTATTATCAACAGATTTAATTTTAGTATTTCTAGATTTAAATTCTCCAGGTAATGTAGCTATTTGTAACGTTTTAAC
>CAKZOW010000134.1 GCA_937138345.1 uncultured archaeon
TGTATGGAAAGGTTCCAGATCAAACAAGCTTTTCTAGCATTTGGCAGTTTGTTAAATTTTTAGTCAAGTTTAATAAAAGAGCTGACGCTTCTAGATTAACAATTGCAACTATTCTTAAAACTCTTGGAGAAGAGTCTGAAACTTCAAAAGAGTTTCCATTTAAATGTGATGAATGTATGCATGATCCAAACAAAGTATGTGAACCAGAGGATGGTTCATGGGAAACAGCTACTGAGAATTAATTATTGAATATTTAAAGTGTGATTCACTTCATCGTTAAGCTTTAATGAAGGAAGTGATTCACTAAATATCTCACTAATTAAATTTTCCAAATAATATTTCTGATTATGTAAAAAATCCGTAACAGTTGTTCTAATATCAACATTGTAATACTCAATTAAAATAGGTTCTCTCAAATAAACCGAGTTTTCAATTAAATCAACTGAAGATAAACCCAAAGAAGATAAATTCTTAATAATATCAATTTCAGAAATTAATGAAAATCTAATTGGATTAAAAATACCCACAAGAGATGAATCTTTTTCCTCAAGCATTCTTGTTGCAAGCCATAACGTAGAAGTTAATAATATAACATTTTTTGGTTTATTAAAATGCATATAACCTAAAAACTTAGGGGGCAATCTATGGAATTCATCAATTGCAATAGAATTATTTTTTGAAAGAATTTTATATAATTCAAAAAAAGTATCAAAACTCATCTCCTCACCCTTTTCATCAAAAATAATATTTGAATTTGTCACAAAAAAATAATAATCGCAATTAGAATACTCCCTTACAAAAAAAGTTTTACCAACCTTTCTCCTCCCAAAAATAATACATGAATTGGATTTCTCAAAAATATCTTTTTCATTAAATCTAGTCAACATCAAATCTCTTTTTATCATAATACTAATAAGAATACTATATTTATAAAAGTATGCGCATGAGCATACTTCTCACAAGCATACTAAAAACAATCTCAAAACACACAATGATAACTAAGATTTAAATAATAAAAATACAATTAAATAATACAGACTAAAAGTCTATTACAAAAAATGAGTAAAGAAAAAAATTATTCACAATATGGAAATATCTTATTTCTTATCGGAATTGGAATTACAGTAATTGGTGCTCTTCTAAATTTAGGAGAAACTGTCGCTAGAATTGTTACTGCAACTCTAATCATATTAGGAATTGCTGTAGGAGTACTCAACATTACAAACAAAGAAGCTGTTTCATTCATTGTTGGAGGAATTGCAATTATTTTAGCATTACAACCATTCCTAACACTTTTCCCGCAAAGATTTGGACTAACAGGAACTGGACTTGCAATTTTAGGAGGACTATACTCATACATTATTGCATTCATAGTACCAGCAGTACTCGTAGTTGCATTTAGAACTTGTTTTCAAACTGCAAAAGATTAAAACAATTAATCTTTTTTATAAAAATAATTAAAATTAGAATTCTTCAATACTCTCAAAAGAAGCCATAATACCTTTCTTATCTAAAGCCTTAATCTCATTTGGTTTATATTTGTAAATTAAATCTGCTTTATCTTTGTCTAACTCCCAAGGTTGAAGTAAAACAATATCTCCTTCTCTAATCCATAAAAACTTTTTAGCCCTACCTGGAACTCTGGCCATAATTTCATTACCATCAGTTCCTCTAACATACATACGAGAACCACCAAGTCTTTTTTCAACAATACCAATAAACTCATCCCCTTTAGGCATTCTAGCTCTAACTGGAGCATCTGCGTTTTGGAGATCAGCTAATTTCTTTTTTTTAGGGTCTGCCATAATAATATAAAAAGAAGATTCTTTATAAACAATACGCTAAAATGGATTTGTCTATAAAACAAAAAAATATTTTTTCTCAGTTTTTAAACTTGAGTCAAATTAATTTTTGAGCCATTTACTTGCGAAAAAATTTCTATTTATTCTCTGGGCCAGTAATTGCTAAGCAATTTCTGGACAGAACCGTAAAAATTACCTAAAATCTAATTTATATAATTGAAGAACTGATACCAACAAACTAATAATAATTGGACCTAAAAATAACCCTAAAAAGCCAAAAAAGCCAATCCCTCCAAGAATTGATAAGAAAATCAAAAACGAATGAACTGGAACCCTATGATGCATAAGCATAGGTCTTAAAATATTATCACTTAAACTCACCACAAAAAATCCATATAAAAAAAATAACACTCCCGGTAAAAATTGAGAAGTAAGCAACAAATACATACTAGCAGGAATCCACACAAATGCTGCCCCAATAAAAGGAAGCAATGCCATAAATGAAGCAATAATTGACCAAAACACAGGAGAATTAAAACCTGCAAAATAAAGCGCAATACCCACTAAAACTCCTTGAACAAAGGCAACAAAAATAGAATCAATAAACACAGCAGCACTTACTTGTTTAAATCTCAAAAACAGTGCATCCTTATAAGAATTTTTCATAGGAATAATTCTTTTAACATATTTCATAAACTTCTCCCCATCTTTTAAGAAAAAAAATACTGAGAGAACAAAAATAAAAATATTTATTATCAAAGAAGTCAAAGAACTAAAAAAAGAACCAATAGAAGACGAAACATAAGATGCAAATCTCTCTGTTAAGGAATCAACATTAGAACTTACAACAACAAGATTTCTCTCAATTTGAGAACAAATAGCATAATTACAATCATCTAGAGAAAAATCATTAATTAATTGCTCACTACTTCTAAAAATCTCAAAACTCTCAGTATATACAGACACTCCCACAAAATAAAATGGAATTAAAATAACTAAAACAATGAAGGTCGTCATAAACAAAGCAGCACTAAAATCACTTTTTGTAAAAGAGAGTAGTTTTTTATAAGGTTTATACACTAAAAAAACAAGAGAAGATGCAAATAAAATAGCAAGCAAATACTCACTAATCATAAGCAAAAATAAAGAAATAAGAGAAATAATTACAAAGGCTTCAAAATAACCCTCAATTTTTACCATCTCTTTTCTATCCATATCAAACTAATAAAAATAACTAATATAAAGATACACCACTACCAAAAAGAGATAAGAATTACTTTCGAGATGCTCTCTCTAAAAATGAGAGATACTCCATCTCAACTTTTTGATCTCGAACATGTAAAATATCAAAATCTGATTCATCATCTAAAAGAGAAGTTACAATCATCTGTAACTCTTCTGAGAGAGAAGATGATTTCTTATCAAAACAAAAAGGATAAGAAACAACCCTAGAATTAAAATCAAACACCAACTTAGAATACTCTTTTTTATCAAGTTCTCCTCCATGTTCTGGGATAATTTTTGTTAGAAGTAACTTCTTAGTATAGAGCTTATTAAATTGTAATAAAAACGAACTCAAAGAATAAGCAAAAGAATAATTTTTTTGAGGTAATACACACATCACCTCTGTAGATGCAAACAAAGAATTTAATGTAAGCATAGAAATAGTTGGCATAACTTCAAAAAAAACATAATCATAATTTCTTCTCTTAAAAGCATCTTCAAAAACATGAAAAGTCATTAACTTCTCGTAATGATTAAATTCTTCAAAAAAAAGATCTGAACTTCCTTTAATAGTATCCAAATTCTCTTCCAAAGGAATAACATGTTTTTTAAAATCCAATTTAGAAGATGAAATAAATGAAGCAATAGAGAGCCCAACCTTTGATTCTTGAGACTCTTGCGCAGTAATATTTACATGCAAAACTTTCTTTCCTTCCCTAGCAATTTTAGCAGCCATATTAAGGACAAAACTAGGAGAATTCTTTGAACTAAAAATAGTAATGAGTCTCATCTTACCTGTGACTAGATTTCTAAATTTATAAACATTGTGCACAAAAAACTACACAAAATAAAGAAAAAAAGAAAATAGTAAAAAAAAATTAAACACCCTAGAATCCTTGTCACCAAACTCAAGCCGTTCTTGTCGGCAGACTAAGAAGCCTCAACGGCTTCTTCATCTACCATACTCAAAAATCAAAGATTTTTGGTCGCTAGACTACGGAGCCGCAGGCTCCTCATCTACCATTTCTTTAGCATCTTTTAGATCTAAACTAACAACACCTGAAATCTTATTAGGATCCATAGTAACTCCATAAATACTCTGTGATGACTGAATTAAATACTCTGAGTGTGAAACAACAACATACTGTGCCTTGTGAGCTGAAGCTGCAATTAATTTACCTAATTTCTCACAATTCATAATATCTAAAGCAGCATCAATTTCATCAAAAATATAAAATGAAGCCGGATTGAATTCCTGAACTGCAAAAATAAATGCAACTGCAGTAATTGTTTTCTCCCCTCCAGATAATGATTTAATATCTAAGAAATTATTTCTAGACAACCTAACTTTAATTTCAACACCTGAATTAAAGAGATCTTTTTCATTTTCAATGACAAGCTCAGCATCTCCTTTAGAAGATAACTTTGAATAAATAGAGACAAAATGATCTTTTAGAGTATCAAATGTTTCCATAAATCTCTCCTTTTTCTTCTCATCCATCTCTGAGACAAAGTCTAAAATTTCAGCTTTTTCAACATTTAATTTCTCTCTTTTTTCAAGAAGTGCTGTAAATTCTTCATTTAATTTATCATAAATCTCAACTGCTTTCATATTAATAGAACCAAAAGAACTCAGACGTGATTTTAAACCATTAACTCTAGATTGTAACTCTTTTACATCAACAGGAGAGCCTGAGAGTCTAGTGTCAACTTGAGATACAAGAGATTCAAGAGCTTCTTGTCCAGCACTCTCGCCTTGTTCTTGATGAAGTTCCTCCTTAGTATTTGAAAACATAACATCTAAATCATCATTGAGAGTTTGAGCCATGGTATCAAATTCACCTAAAGCATATCTAATTTGAGCAAGTTTTTCTTTAATTGCATCAAACTTAGCAAATTCTTTTTCATATTTTTTCTCAAGCTTAATTTTATCCTCTTTAAGAGAATCTCTTTTAGCAATAATTTCTTTATACCCTTTAGATAATTCTTTTTCTTTTGCTTTGTACTCTTTAAGTTCTTCTTCAACTGATTTTATCTCAGCGCTTAAGTCTCTATATTGAGTAACATATTTTTCTAAAGACTCATTAGCATCAGCTAAAATTTTCTCTAGATTCTTAATCTCTGGCATAATTACATTGTTGAGTTGAATTTGTTTAGAATCTAAATTACCATTTAAAGTAATAAGTCTCTCTTTAATCTCATCTCTCTCAAGTTCAACTTTACCAATATTTTCTAACACTGAACCATGAGATGCATCCCCTTTAAGAGAAATTTTCTTAGCTTGAAGATCTGAAATCTCTGAATCAATTGCTGCAATATCTCTATCTATTTTTTTAAGAGATCCTTCAATTACAGCCTTGTCTCCCTCAAGCGCTTCGATTTCTCTTTGAATTGAAGAAGTATCTTGACCCTCAATAGATAAAATCTTCTCAAGTTTTGAAATATCTCCTTCAACTTCTGCTTTTCTAGCTCTTGAATCATAGAGTTTTCTCTCTGAATCTTCCTTCTCAGATTTTAAATGTTCTAAAGTACTTCTAACTTTTGAGAGTTTACCTTCAATTCTCTCCAACTGCTCAAATGTAGAATCATCTTTAAAAGCACCCATCCCTTGTTTTTTAGATTTAAAACCACCACTCATAGCACCTGATTTAGTAACTAGATCTCCATCAAGAGTCACCATCTTATACTGCCCAATACCAATTCCCCTTGAATCAGCAATATCTTCAATAACTAGAGTATCCCCAAAAATTAAATTAAAAATCGCATCATAACGAGAATCGTAGTTAATTAAATTAAGAGCATAATCTACTGCACCTTTTTTAGCAAGTGCAGAATTATCCAGTTTGAATTTTGCATTTACTTTATTAAGGGGTAAAAATGTCGCATTTCCAATTCTTTTTTCCTTTAAATAATTAATATATTTAACTGCAGTCTTATCATCTTCAACAACAATGTGAAACAATCCTTTACCTGCAACTGCTTCTAGTGCCTGAGAATATGCTCCTGGAACTGATGCTAACTCTGCAACTGTCCCATGAATTGCAGGATCTTGAGATTTTAATTTCAAAATAGTATCAACTGCCCTATTTGATGCCATAAGCTCCCTTGAAGTGTCAGCTTTAATTTGAAGTTTTGATGACTGTTCTTGAAGTGATGTAGCTTCTTGTTGTAATTTATGATATCTAGATGCCAACTCTGAGTTATCATTTGCTGTTTTTGAAATATCTACAATAAGACTTTTTAACTCTTTTCTTAGATGTTCTAAATCTTTTACTTGTTCCTTATTCTCACTAGCATTACCCTCAATTTTTGAGAGTTGTTCTTGAAAATGCTCTAATTTAGTATTTAGCTTTTCAACTTGGATGGCATTATCTTGTCTAATATGATTTTTTTGTAATTTCTTCTCTTGAAGTTCATCAATAGTAGCATCAATTTCATCTAATTCTTTAAAAGAATCTGAAGATACAGATTTCTTTAAAGTAGATAATTTCTTCTCTACAACTTCAAGTTCTGCCTTAACTGTTTCTCTTTCTTTTTCAAATGATTTAATTTCAAGTTCTAATGTTTTAAGTTGTTCTTTTGAATGAGAAATATTTTCTTTTAATCCTTGTTGTCTTGATTTAATCTCATCTTGTTGTTTCTTAGATTCTGCTCGTTTTTCCTTAAGAGAGTTCAGTGACGCATCAAGAGCAGTAATTTTATTGGTAACCTCAATAAAATCTCCGTGAGATTTAATTTCAATTTCTTTTTCAAGAGAGGAAATTTCATCATCAATTGCTCTGTTTTTTTCTTCGAATTCTTCTAATTTAGTTTTGTAGATAGAAAATTCTCCTTCTTGTTTTTCTAACTCTTCTTGTTTCTTCTCTTTTAATACCTTATTTCTAAGAAGTTTAGCTTTCAAAAGAAGAAGTGAGTTATATCTCAAATCACTTTTTGCCTTATGAAATTTCTCTGCTTGTTCTTTCTCAGATTTAAGTTCCTTAAGATACTTTGTTTTCTCCTCCATTAAAAGATCTGCATCTCCGAGTTCTAAATCTACTTTTTCTAATTTTTTAAGAGCTTTTTCTCTTTTTTCCTCATATCCTGAAATATTAGAAATCTCTTCAATTAATTCACGTCTCTCAACATTACTCATATTAACAATACGCATAATATCTCCTTGTAAAATAATATTATATCCATCCGGATCAATAGATGCTCTAGATAAAATTTCTACAATCTCAGTACGAGTTACTTTTTGATTATTGAGAAGATACTTTGATTGACCATCCTTATTTACAACCCTTGTAATTTTAATTTCATCCAAATCAACACCCATAAGTTCTCTCTCATCATTTGATAAGTAAATAGAAACTTCTGCCTGTTTTGCAGGTTTTAATCCTTTTCCTCCATTGAAAACTAAATTTCCTAATTTATCTGCCCTAAGTCCTTTAGAAGACATCCTACCTAAAACAAAACAAAGTGCATCAAAAACATTTGATTTTCCAGAACCATTAGCTCCAACAACTGTGTTAAAACCATTTTCAAAATTTAATATCGTTGGTTTTGCAAAGGACTTAAATCCCTCGAGCTTTAACCTTAAAATTCGACTCATCTAAGTATTTTAGTAAAAAAACGCCTTATAACCTTTTGTTACCACGAATAAAGAAACTTTAGAAAAATAAAAAAATCCTTAAAATTTATACTCATATGATAAATCCATTGAAGTAACACTAGGAATTGAATGAGTATAACTAATTTTGCCAGAAATACTACTTCTCCTATCAATAAGATACGATAAATCTAACTGAGCTTCTAAAGAATCTATCGGTTTTTCGAAATTAGGTATTCTAAGCCTAGTTGAAAGTAAAAAATCATCAAAAAACTGATTATAAGAAAATTGATAAGAATTTGAAAAAAAATCAACTTTATTTGAAATAACAATATCTCTCCCATAACTAAACCTAACATCAATAGAAGGTCTATTGATTTGGATTTTATCAACACTAAATCTAAATTCTTTTTTATTTCTAAGTTTATATTCTTGAGTATATCTAGATGTATTAATAATTTGATCACAAGCATTAGTAAATTGTGAACCTAAAAGTGTAGAAATTAGTACTAAATGCTTAAATTTTGGACTCATACATAAAAAATCCTCAAAATAATTAATAAAATTGAGTGAGAATATCTATGCACAATATAAAAAATGAGGGCTAAAAGATAAAACTCAATTAAAACACCTAAATCATCAATGATAATTAAAAGCACTAAGTTTTATAAAGCAAATAGAATTTATTTTTCTATGAAAGTACCTAAAGAAATGAAAAGATACTGCCCAAAATGTAGTGAGCACACTACACAAAAGGTAAAAGTTGAAAAAGGTAAAGGAAGAAATAAATCACATCCATTATCAAAATATTCAATGACAAGACTGGCTAAAAGAAGAATTGGTCAAAGATTCGGAACAGGAAACTCCGGTAGATATTCCAGGGGAGCTTTAAACTCATGGAAAAGATACAACAAAAAACACTCAAAAAGAATTGACTTTAGATACACATGTACAACATGTAAAAAAGTTAACTTATCAGGTTCAAAAGGACCAAGAACTAAAAAAGTTCAAGTAGAATAAATAAATCTACTACATTTTTTCTAATAATATAAAATAAAAAAGATATAATTTTACTATATTAAAGTCTTGGAAGACTTTCATATTTACCTGAAGAAGATAACATAGTATATGCATAGTAAGCATTCCTTGCATTTTGATGTAAGTCAGATGGATTTTGGAAAATAATCTTAGGGAGATAGTCTAGAAAATTACTTGCAGAATTCTCCAGTAATTGTCTTGCATATAAAACTAATTCGCAACAAAATTCTAAATCTTGAGCTTGAGGTGAAATTTGTGGAGATTTAACCAAAGAAATAGAAGAAATATCTTCTTCTTTATCAGAAATTGGATCTGAGAGAACTACATATAATTCTTTAATTAATTCTTCCACATTAAGAACATCACCGTGTTCATCATATTTAACTTTTAACACATCATCTAAGCTCATTTTATTTATAAAAGACATCTAAGAATAACATGTATTTAAATTTTTGCATACATTAAAAAATTATTCTAAAAGATTTGAAACCGAAATAGGATTCTTAAAAACTTCATTAAAATAATAATCAAGGCTTTCAGAAGATTTAGTACTATCACACCTTAAAACTTCAAGATTTGAAAATGTAGTTGTTTCTGAAGGAAAATAACTATCCCATCCTCTTAACTCACACATTTCCCTCTCACTTACCACTCTCAGGTAGTTTTTTGGCATATTTTCCCCCCTACTCTCAGAAGGCTGATCTGATGTAGGATCTAATATAACAAATCCTTTTTCATAAGTATCATTTAAGATAAAAGGAAATGCCAAAAATGCATGTAAAAATAAAAAATCTGAAAATTTAGTAACATTTGTATATCCATTATCCAAAAAAGAATACTGTAAATTAGTTGAAGAAACATTACAACATTGTCTTGGAAAATTGCCCCCAAGATTAACATTCTTTCCCCAAACATAATGAGATTGAGATAAGGAATAAATTCTAGAAATATGAAAAAATAAGTCTTTTTTATCTCTAAGTAACATAGAATTAGAACCTGGTATGTGTAAGTATTTCTCTAAAATAGGCTTCAAAATAGCAGGTCTACCACTGATATGAACTGAATGCATAGACTCATCAAAAATAAGAACTTTGTCAAATGTTTTATCTCTAGTTAAAATTCTCTCAATCATATTCTCAAGAGCATTATGATGTTGAGTTTCTAAATACTGTGGCAGTAGAGAAAACATTGAAAAATAATTTTTTTTCATACAAATGATAATACGCAAATGATTATAAAATTATTCTTTGTTATAACTAAAAGTGACAACAAAAATCAAATCAAGATATTTATAAATCAAAACTCCTTTATTTTTCTATAAAATGCCAAGAATTGCAGTAATTGAGAAAACAAAATGTAAACCTGAACTTTGTGGTTGGGTATGTCAGAAAAAATGTCCAATTAATATGACGGGAGCTGATTGTATTTACGAAGATAATAAAAAAGCAGGAATTGATGAAATTCTCTGTACTGGATGTGGAATTTGTCCTAAAATTTGTCCTTTTGATGCTATTGAAATTATTAATTTACCTGAATTAAAATCAGATCCTATTCATCAATATGGGCCAAATGGATTTAGAATATTTAATTTACCAATGATTCAAGAAGGAAGTATTATTGGAATTTTAGGAAGAAATGGAATTGGAAAATCAACAGTAATTAATGTATTATCAAAAACCATGGAAGCAAACTTTGCTAAATTTGGTGCAGATAAAATTAAATCTGAGACCTATTTCGAATCATTAAAACAAGAATTCAAAGGTACAGTTCTTCAAAATTATTTCACAAAACTTGAAAAAGGAGAAATTAAAGTGGCATATAAACCACAACAAATTACAAATATTCCAAAAATGTTTTCTGGAGTTGTAAAAGAATTACTTCTAAAAGTAAATCCTGATGAAAAACAAGTACTCGAAATTGCTAAACAACTCAACGTAATAAAAATCATCGATAGAGAAATTAAAGTCCTCTCTGGTGGTGAGCTTCAAAGAGTAGCAATTGCTGCAGCACTTTTAAGAGATGCAAACTTCTACATTTTTGATGAGATTACAAATTATTTAGATATCTATGAAAGACTTAACTCATCAAGATTCATTAAAGAACACTGTTCAGGAAAAACAGCACTTGTTGTAGAACACGATCTCGTAGTATTAGACTACTTAATTGATTCAATTCACATCATGTACGGACAACCTTCAGCCTTTGGAATGCTCACCGGAGTAAAAGCTGCAAAAGTAGGACTCAATGATTACCTAGAAGGGTATTCAAAAGAAGAAAATGTAAGGTTTAGAGATAAACCAATTACCTTTGATAAAGAATCAGATGCTACAATTCAAAAAATTGATGTACTAACATCCTGGGAAGAAGAAAACATTGAAGTTGGAACATTTAAGTTAAATGTTAAAGCAGGTAATGTGAAAAGAGGAGAGACAATAGGAATTATTGGACAAAATGCTCTTGGTAAATCAACATTTATGAAACATATTGTAAATCAAGGGTTAGGAGATACAACTCTCTCATATAAAGCACAATTAATTGAGAGATCTGACAATATTGTAATGGCTGAACTAGCACAATTTGGTAATTTCACTGATTCATTTTATGAAACATATGTACTAAATCCACTCAATATCAAACCACTCTTAGAAAAACAAATTGATCAACTCTCAGGAGGAGAACTACAAAGATACGCTCTTGCAAAATGTCTTTTAGCAGATGCAGATATTTATCTTCTTGATGAACCAACTGCATTTTTAGATATCGAAGATAGATTAAAAATTGCTAAAATGTTAAAATACTTCATGGAAACAAAACAAAAATCAGCATTCATCATTGATCACGATCTAGTATTTATGGACTATCTCTCAGATAATTTATTAGTATTTGAAGGAGAACCATCAATTCAAGGTACTGCACTTCCTCCGATGTCAATGAGAGATGGTATGAACACATTCCTAAAGAACTTAGAAATATCATTTAGAAGAGATGAAGCAAATAAAAGACCAAGAGTAAACAAACTAGGCTCCGTTAAAGATCAAGAACAAAAAAAGAGCGGAGAATATTATTATGCATAAAATTGCTCAAGCAATTTTAGGCGATCAAAAATGAAAACCATTTTTGAATATGCATAATTTCGTAGAAATTATGCTACCATTAATTTTCTGAATTAATGAATATGATTTAAGAAATTAGAATTAGTTAAATGAATAAAGAAAAAGATCCAGTAATAAATGCAATTGCACTCTCCACACTAATTTCTAATGCAACAACTTCAACTATCGTAGGTGTGAGCAACCATATGATAAATAACTCATCACTAGAACATATTCTGCTTCAAAATGATCAAAATTCAATAGCAATCTCAGCAATAAATCAAGGTATTTCATTTTTTTTAAATTCTGGTTCCTATTCTATTATAAATAATGCAATATTTTTACCCACCTATTGGTCCCTAAGATCACATAAGTACCAAACAAAAAAAGATTTTATTCAAAAAGAATATTCTCAAGTATTAGCACTACAATTGTTTGCAAATTGGGCCGGAGTAACATACGCTGGAAGCAAAGAAATAATTGAGCAATTCAAACCAGAGTATGCTTCAATAATTGCTGGAACTGTACAAAGTACTCTCTATCCTGTATATATGGCTCAAGCATGGAAAATGAAAAATAAACTCATTAATGAAGAAAAAGTAGAAAAAGTGAAAAAAAATATTCAAAAAGTAAAATCACTAATTAAAAAAATAACTTAAAAGATAAGTATGATAACACAACCGTGTTAAAATGCTTAATACATAGTATAATAATAAATAAAAATTAAAAAAAGTCTACTTAGACTTTTTAGCAGTAGTTGTTTTTTTAACAACTTTCTTAGCTGGAGCTTTTTTTGTAGCAGGAGCTTTTGTAGTTGAAGTCTTTTTAGTAACTGTTTTCTTAGCAGGAGCTTTCTTAGTAGCTGTCGCTTTTGTAGTTGAAGCTTTTTTAGTAACTGTTTTCTTAGCAGGGGCTTTTTTTGTAGCTGTCGCTTTTGTAGTTGAAGCTTTTTTTGTAGCTGTTTTCTTAGCTGGAGCTTTCTTAGTAACTGTTTTTTTCTTAACAACAACAATTTCATCCTCCTGATCTGCAGCTTCTTGTTTTGCTTGCATATGACCTTTTACTGCTTTTTTTATATCATTTCCAGAAATTTTTGAGTGAGCAGACTTTTTAGTTGAAAATCCAAATAAAGAATAAATTCCTGACCATCCTAATACTCCAAAAAACACAAATAAAATTCCAACAATTAAAACAATAACTGATGCTAACTTTCCTTTTACCATAATTGATGCAATAACAATTAATGCACCAAAAATGATGTGTAAAATCCTATCATTACCTGATAAATTACTCATAATAGAAAAGATATGGTGTGCACAATTTATAAATATTATGCTAGTTACTACAAGAAAAGAACAAAAAAGATGTGAAAAAAACTATTTATTTTTTTTAATATACTCTTGATATTTTGTACCATCCATAACTTCAATTGTCTCTGCTCGTGAAACTTTTATTTTCTTTTTCAAAAGCTCCTTATCAACTACACGAATATGATAATATGCATAAGCAAGACCAATTATAAATCCGATAATGTGAGCGAAATTACCTACATTATTTTGTACAAAAACACTTGAATAAAGCTCAATACCTATAAATAATAAACCAAATTGCCACATTTTCATAGGAATAATTCCCCAAAATAATACTTGTGAATTTGGAAAAAACATAATCGCTGCTGCAACTGTTGCAACTACTGCTGCTGATGCACCTAAAGCTGCATCATACACAAAAAATCCAACTACTGCTGCTAAGAGTCCAGAACCAATATAGAGGGCTAAAAATTTATTTGAACCAATTCTTCTCTCAACTAATGAACCAAACATATAGAGTCCAAACATATTAAAAAATAAATGAATCAAATCTGCATGAAAAAACATATATGTAAAAAACATCCATGGCTGTGAAGATGCTAATTCAGGAATCAATATGAAATTCCTAGAAAAATCTGATCCTAAAATCATCTGCAGTATAAATACCACAATATTTGCAATCAATAGTATTGATGTATAACCTACAAGTCTCATAGTTGAAACAATGATGCTACATTTATAAAAACTTACACCAACTCATAAGAGAAATAATAAGGAAAAATCAGAATAAACTTTTTAAATCTATAACTCAGAGATATACTATGACTAAAAAAAATTCTATTATCACAGAAAAAGATATCTTAATTTTAAAACAACTTCTTCTCGATGGTAGAAAATCATCTTCCTCAATATCTAAAGAAATTGATTTAGGACGTGAAATAGTAAATTATAGAATTAAAAGATTGATAAAAGAAAATTTAATTGTTAAATTTGTTCCAAAAATCAACGAAAAAGCAATCAACTATCAAGAATATATTATTTTATTAAAACTTAATCTCGAAGATGAACTCTCAAAAGATCAATTCATCAAACAAACAATTGGAAATAAATATTTAGTATGGACGACAAAATCCGATAGTGGATGGGATTTAATTGTAAGACTCTATGCTCAAAGTATTGAAGAATTTAAAGAAAAAATGCAAGAGATTTTAGATTTATTCTCAGATGTATTAGCAAACTACTATACAATAATTAGTTCTGATGAAATTAAAGAAGAAGAAAAACAAAACATTACACGAAATCTTTTTGATGAAATTGATCAAGCACCTGAAAAAGATTTCAAAAAAATAAAGGATTCTCCTCAGATACTCCTAGACACAAAAGACAAAGAAATTTTAAAACTATTAGAATCAGATGGTAGAATTCAGTATAAAGAAATTGCTGAAGAATTAGATATAAGCTCAGATACAGTAAAATATAGAATAGATAAAATGATCTCACAAGGGGCAATTGAAAACTTCATGCCAATTATCAATTTTAATAAACTAGGACTAATGCACTATGTTGGAATTATTGAATTTACTTATCTAAACGTAAAAGAAGAAATAGAAATTAATGAAAAAATTAAAGAAAATCCTTTTGTAATAAAAGCAATTAAATCTCTGAGTAAATCAGAATACTTCCTAACATTACTATTTGAAAAAGAGTATCAAGTCGAAGCATTCAAAGAAGAAATACAAGAAATATTCAAAAACAAAATCAAAACATTTGAATGCTTTTCTATAGAATAGAAAAGCGACAAGAAATCTTGAGAATGAAATGAACAAGACACAAGAACGTAAGGTACTGAAGTGTCTGGTGTAAGCAAAGAATGAATGTCTAGTTTGCTTCTCAATTGAGTAATTGATAAGCGACCAATAATTACATAGTAATTATTGAGTATGCTTTTCTATTGAATAATTTATCACAAATCCTAAAATAATGATTAAAAATAAGATTTAGATAAAAATATTTATAAATTATAACTCCTTAAATTATTGTATGACAGAAGAAAAAAAACAAAATACAACTTCTAAAGAACAAAATAAAGAAACAATTTCTGAGAAAGTAAAGGCTGCTGCTCAAAAAGTAAAAGATTCAGTAACAAGTGAAAAAGAAAAAACTCCTGAAGAAAAAATTGAAGAATTAGAAGAACAACTCAAAGAAGCACAAGCAGATTTTCTAAGATCTAGAGCAGATTTAGAAAATTACAAAAGAAGAACACAAGAAGAATTAGTTCTTGCAAGAGATAGAGCAATTACTTCATTTGTTCAAGATCTACTCCCATCAATTGATAATTTTGAGATGTCTCTTAAAATGACAGATAATAAAGAGATGTTTATTAAAGGAGTTGAAATGATTCATGGAAATTTAATTTCAACACTAAAAGAACATAAAATTGAAAACTTCGAACCAAAAGTAGGAGAGGAATACAATCCACAAGAACATGAACCAATGCTAATTGAAGATGAATCTGCAGAAGAAGGTAAAGTACTTGCAGTAATTCAAAAAGGATTCAAAAAAGGTGACACAATTATTAGACCTGCAAAAGTTCAAATGAAAAAACCTAAAGAAGAATGAACTTAATCTTAGATTAAATTCATTAAGCATTAAAATTTAATTTGATTTTCATACAATAATTAATTTTCAAGCTAAATAAAATTAATTTTGTTAAATAACAATATTTAAAATAAATAATTTTTACTTTTTAAATCACACAAAAAAATTATATTCTATTTTTTTAGAAAAATGAAGAAGCCATTATCTACTTCCTACTTTTTAAATCTCTCTCAACTTCTCTCTCAGCAAAGAACCATCTTTTTTTCTTAGTTCTCTGACCAAGATAATCATCTAAATCTACTCTTTTTTCTTTTGATTTTTTGATAAATTCTTCAGAAGAAGTTTCTCTATTAATAATATCCTCTTCTTTTCTTTTTTTATTCTCAGCAGCCTGTTTTTTTGATAATTCTTCTTGAGTTTTTAACTCTTGAAGTTTCTTTTCTTCCTCAGCAGCTCTTCTCTTAGCTTCTTCTTGAGCTCTTTGTTGTTCTACATGAGATGACCTATAGGAATAAGTATCATCCCATGATTTTCGTGATTTCTGAGATTGAACATAACTTGAGAGCTCATCCTCTTTTTTCACCTCAGGTTTGGATTTAGCAAATAGAGTACCAAATATTGATTTTTGAGGTTTTTCTTCTTTAATTTTTTCTAATTCTTCTTCATATGAACTCTCTCGTTTAATTTTATCTACTCTTCTTTGAGCTTTCTTCCTAGATAAATCTGAAAAATGAACTTCTTTTTTCTCTGAGAGCTCCTTTAATTTTTGTTTTTGATATTCACTTTCTTTTTTTTTCTTTTTAGCTTCTTCCTCCTTTCTTTTCTTTTCTCTCTCTTGTTCTTGTTTTTTTATTCTCTCCTGTTTTGCCTTCTCTAAGTTTTTTCCTAAAATAACATCTTCTTTTCTTGATTTAGAATAATGATGGGAAATCTTTTGAGTTTTTCTTTTAAATTTTTCTCTAAGTTCATCTTCTTTTGTGAAAATAATGTATATAAATACAATTAGGAGTATAAGGAAAATAAGAAACCATAACCAATAACTTGTATCTTTTTCAACAACCACTTCTTCTTCAACTAAAGTTGAATTATCTTCTTTTTCAATAATTGCAGTATTTGGAACAATTACTTCTTCTTGGACAACATTATTATTAACTGTAGATTCTAAATTTTCTTCCTGGGCAACGATAACCGGCTCATATGTTACATACAAATATGAATTTTTTGAATTACCTAACTCATCTTGAGCTAAAAATTCAATACTATTGAGACCTTCTTCAAGTAAAACTTGTGTTGAAAATTGATCATTTGACTTACCCTCTAAAGATTTTGTATCAATTAAATTACCATTATACTTAACATTAATTTCCAATGTTGCTCCATCTTCTAAAGCACCTTTTAGTGAAAATTTTGAATCTTGTACTACTTGATTATTTGAAGTTGCTACAAAAAATTCAATATCTGTTTTAAGCGGAGTTCCTTCAATCTCATCAGATTCCTCTGAATTTCCTGCTAAGTCAACAACTTCTACATAATAATCATAAGTCTGAGGATATTCAACATCATCATCTTCATATCTTGTTTTTGATCCCTCATAAATTTCATCATCATCTCGATATAAAATATATCTTACATCTAAATGATCATCTTGACTTTGAGTCCATTCTAAATAAATTTCACCATTATCTTTTTCCTCTAGTGTTAATTCAATATCTTCAGGACTACTAGTATCATAGAAAAATTCTTTCTCAAAATATTTCTTAAATCCATCATTAACACATGAAAATGAAATTAAAACATCCTCAAATCTTTGAACATCAACATCTACTTTAAATGTTGATCCACTTTTAGTAAAAGAAGAAGTATCAGAACTCCCATCAACTTTAACTAGTGAACAAGAATTAGCATTTGAAGTAAAAGAAAATTCTTCTTTGTTTGAATATCTTTTAACTGAAGAAATACTAATATCATCAATAAGAGAAAATGTTCTAAAAAAAGAATTATTATTCTCATCAAAAACCTCCAAAGTAACATCTCCTTTTGTAAAAGGTAGAGTTACTGTTTTTTCAAAAGTAGTTCCAGAAATATCTTCTTCTAATGAAACACTTCCTTGAGTAAAAGCGTATGAAGCTAATTGTGTATCATCACTAATCTCAAATTCAACATAATATGTTGATTCTTTTAGAGTATATACAAACTCTTCTAATATTGGTTCATAAATATCTCCAACTTCAATACTACTTGAAATACTATTACTATTTCCTGCTTCATCAATAACTCTAATTTGATAATCAAATTCTTCCTCTGCATTAAGTTCAAAAACAAAAGAAGTTGAATTTAAAACTCTATCAAAAACATAATTTGAGTTCTCTTTAACTAGTAATTCAACTAAGCTAAAAGAATTTGAATTATCTGAATATGAAAATTCTACTTCTACTTGATTTAAAGACGCATTAAGAACTTCATTAATAATTGAAATATCTGGCTTAACTACATCAAGATACACAGTTTTTGTCTCATTATTAATTGAAAAATCAAATTCATTAGGAATTGTAGTTGATGAATTATCAGAATCAAATAATGTAAGAAGATCAAGTTCAATACAAAAATCACTATCACATTGTGTTAAATTATACTCCAATAGAGTCTCTTGGGAGTTTAATGTATAAGAAACTTCTAAAGTTTCATTTGAATCATCATAGATGCTAACTACTGAATCACTTAGAGAGAAAAAATTTCTCTGAGCTCCTTGAGAATCTTGTATTTCAAAAGAATAACCTGCACATATAGAAAATAATACTAAAAATAGCAGTAAAAACGTTTTTTTCATAGATATTTTCCATAAATAGCATTTTTAAAATTATGCAATAACTTATCACTAATAACTAAAAGAAAAGAACTATATTGCTACTTTTCCCCTAATAAAAGGATGAAATTTGTAATTTTTAATTTTAATATCTTCATAAGTAATTTCATCTATTGAAGAAGCATTTTTTGAAATAGATAAAGTAGGGAAATCATATTCTTCTCTAGATAACATAGTTTCAACACCATCAAAATGGTTTTTATAGATATGAGCATCACCCAAAGTATGGATAAACTCACCCACATCTAAATTTGTGACTTTAGCAATCATATGTGTAAGTAATGCATAAGATGCAATATTGAAAGGAATTCCTAAAAAAACATCTCCTGATCTTTGATAAAGCTGACAGGAGAGCTTATTTTTTTGTACATAAAATTGAAATAATGTATGGCAAGGAGGTAATGCCTGTTTTCCCATTTCTGCATTTTCTTTTGGAGAGTATTTTGTATCAGGCAAATAAGCAGGATTCCAACCTGATACTATGAGTCTTCTTGAGAAAGGATTTTCTTTTATCTGAGAAATAACTTCTGAAATTTGATCAACAGTTGTTCCATCACCAACATCCCAAGACCTCCACATTTTTCCATATACTGGACCCAAATCCCCATCTTTTGTTGCCCATTCATTCCATATGTTAACATTATTATCTTTTAGATAGGAGATATTAGTATCACCTTTTAAAAACCAAAGTAATTCGTGTATAATTGCATCCACATTAGTTTTCTTTAAAGTAAGCAGAGGAAATCCTTGTTGAAGATTAAATCTCATCTGATGACCAAAAATAGATTTTGTTCCAACACCAGTCCTATCTTCTCTAAATTCTCCCTCAACAAGTATTCTTGTTACCAAATCTCTATATTGTTTCATAATAGATTATGATAGTAAATCTTTATATATCTCTTCTCAAAAAAAATTGAGTTACTCAAAATACTTTGAGTGATTAAAAATCAAACATATATTGTCCTGAAATATGATCAATATTTGTTTTTTCATATAACTTACACCTAAATATTCCTGATGTTTTTTCTTCATCAAAGTCATCATAAAAATTATCCCTATAATATTGATCATCTGATGGAAAATAACATAAAACTTCTGAAGTAGCTACCCTTCTATTATTTGAATCAAACTTAAAAGTTACAATGTTATCATAGGTGATACAATTATTTTTCTTAGAACAACTATTACATTGAGTTAATTTGAATTCATTAACTTCAATTCTATCAATTAAACCTCTATTTAATGTTGGCATAGAATAATACATAACTTTGATATCTAATTGATTAGAATTTACATCTTCCATAATTAATAATAAAATTAAGAAAATATAAATCTATGTTTAGAAATAAAGTTTTTAATATAAAATAAAAAATGTTTATAACATTTTTTGGATTAAAGCTGTAATTTTAGCTTCATCCCTCTTACCTAGAACTCCACCTTTGGAAGTTGGTTGTTTAATTCCACCTCTCTCGAATCCACCTTTTGGAGGGTGTAATCTAAAGAATGGTTTTAGTGAGTATTTTTCTTCGAAATCTCTTAATTTCAGACCTGTTGTAAAGAATTCTTTAGCAACAGCTTTTGCATCAACATTTTTACCATCAACTTTTGCTTTACCTACTAATTCTCCTCTTTTGGAAATTAATTCAACAAATGTTTCTTCAGTAATTGGACCAAATGTTACGTAATCTTGAACTTTTTGAAGCATTCCTTTTGAAACTTCATTATCTTCAATAACAACACATGCGTGTTTCTTTTTTAATCTTAATAATTCTAGAGTTTTTCTCACATCAGGGTGAGTGTTAACTGTTCCTCTAATTAAAATAACTGCTAATTTTGACATTTTATTTACCTCATCTTATGAATTTAAAACTTGGAAATTCAAGTATTCATAATGAAATGTTGTAAGCTTTCATTTCAAGACATAATTTCTTAGTCATAGAAAATCTAACTTAGTAAAAATAATCAAATTGTGTTTATAAAAGTGATTGTTAGAATATAAAAAATAAATTGGATTTGTTTAGAAATAAAAATTAAAATTCATTAAATGTGGTTTATTAAACCACTTTGATATAAATTTTTAAAAAATTTATACTCAGAATTCTGATTTTTCACCGTCTTTAATAGCTCTTCCTTCCATCATTTGAGGGTTTAATCTCACTTTTTGAAGTTCTTTTAGAGCATTAAATGCAGCTTTCATTAAGTTTGTTTTATTTGATGTTGAACCATAACATTTAGACCAAACGTCTTTAATTCCTGCTAGTTCTAACATTTTTTTAACTTCTGCTTCTGCAACTAATCCTGTACCTGGAGGTGCTGGGATTAATTTAACAGTAACTGATCCTGATTTACCTGAAACTGCAAATGGAATTGAGTTAGTGTTTGATTGTGAAGCTCCCCATGAACCACAACCTCTTCTAATTACAATTAAATCTAATTTTGCATTTCTTACAGCTTTTTCTCTTGCTGGAACTGTTTCTCTTGCTTTACCAAAACCAAGACCTACAACACCATCTCTGTTACCTGAAACTGCAATCATTGAGAAGGACATTAATGAACCTTCCATCGTAATTTTTTGAGTTGATTTTGATGGTTTTCTTTTTCCTCCACCGAATTTACCTTTCGCTTGACCAACGTTAATAAATTCCATTGAAATGTCAGGAATTAAAGCATCAGTAATTTCTGTTTCCATTACTTTTTTACCTGAAAGAAGAACTTCTCTCATAGTAGAGATTTTCCCTGCAGCAACATCTTTACCTAGTTGTGTTTTTGGAACCCAAACTTTTTCTTCAACAACTTCTTCTCTTCTAGGTCTTCTATCTCTATTGTTATCTCTTCTAAAGTTACCTCTTTGTCCACCTTGTTGGTTTCCTCTGAAGTTACCTCTTTGATTTCCTCTGAAATTTCCTTGACCAGCTGGTTTGTTTGTATTTTCTTCTGCCATTTTATTTCATACCCTCAATTGATGCTTTAACTTTTTCAATTACTTTACCAGCATCTTTACCTGATAAATGTTCACCATTAATTCTCTCTTCAGCTGGGAAAACTTCTTCTCCTACTTTAACTTGAAGACCTGAATCAAGTAATCCTTTAACTGCAGCAAATAATTTGTTTCCAAATGCTACTTCTTGAAGACCAAAATCTACAATTACTTCTCCAGTAACACCAGCTTTTTGAGCTTTTTTACCCGCAAGCATACCTGTTAAATAAGCAGCTGAAGTATTAGCAGTGTGAAGTGTGTATCCTAATGCTTTTAGTTCATTTGATTTAACACTTACAAGAACTTTATCTCCTTGATCTGCGTAATCAACTAATTGAACTAACATATTGTTGTTTGATTTTCTAATAACAGCTCTAGTTAAACCTGATTTTAATAATCTAAGTCTTTGTTTATAATCAGTTAAACCTCTAATTCTTCTGTTATATCTAAAAACTCTATTTTTGTTAATATTTTTCATTTTAATAAATTAAAGGAGTTTATTCCTTTTTTCCTCCTTCTTTTGATTTTAATAATGAGTTTTGTTCAATAAATAAAAGCATGTGTCTTTTATTTCTGAAAAAGTTTCCTTTTGATTTTCTATAAAGATCTCTATATGTTGAAGTTTCTAATCTTCCTTCATCTTTGAATTTTTTAAGTAAAGCTCTTAAAGCTCTAATTTTAATCATCCACTTATCTTTATCACCAAATCTAGCATTCTCAGTTCCTCTTCTTGAACCGTGACCTGATCTTCTTCCTTTTTTCTTTTGAGCTGCAATATGGTTAGCTCTAGTTCTTGAGTTACCTCTAGGAGCTGATTTTGTAATCATACCTTCTGAGAGTAAATCTTTTGCACCTTCTCTTGAAATTAATTCTTGAATTTCTTTTTTATGTTCTGGTGCATTTGATAACTTAACTCTTTTTGGAGAAACTCCAAGAGATCTAGCAATTAATTGTTTTTGCTTTTTTAAGTTCATTTTTTAGCCTCCTTAGCTTTAGCTTCAGTTTTTGGAGCTTTTTCTAATGATTTTAAAGTCTCAGCAACATCTTTAACATTTGCAAGAGCTACTTTTTTAGCTTGAGCTTCTTTTAAAATTTCAACTTTTTTTCTTCCACCAACAGTTGCGGAGATTACTCCAATTTGTGTTTTGGAATCAATAGCTGATAAATCTTCAACTCTGTGAACTAATACTTCAAATAAACCATCTTTATTAGCACCTCTAATTTCTGAAGGTGAACCATATCCTACTCTTAGAGTACCAATATGACCTTTTCTATTTCTTCTCTCTTTATTACCCATACCTTTAGGTCTTCTCCATTTCACATCATTTTTAAATTTTGCAAATTGGTTGTGTTGAGTCCTTTTATATGTAGGTTTTCTTTTTTTAACCTGGGATCTTGTTTTAACTAATTCTTTTGTCATTTTTTAGCCTCTATGAATATTTTCTATGTGGTTTCTCAGTAATGAAAACACCATCTTGAATTACTCTTCTATCAAGGTGTGAAATTTTAGTTGTTTGTTCTAATAAACCTGCAGCTTGACCACATAATTCTTTATCAGTACCTTCAATTGTAATATCTTGTCCTTTTACTTGAACTTTAACTCCTTGTGGAACTGTAACTGATCTAGGAACTTTCTCTCCTAAAAAGTTTTTAACTGTAAATACATCTCCTTTTAACTCAACTGTGATAGGGAACTTTGAATAAACAACTTTTAATGTGTATGTAAATCCTTCAGTTACTCCTTTAATCATATTTGTAATGTGAGCTCTGTAAGTGTGCATAATTTTCTTTTGTCTTTGAGTAAATCTTTTTGTTACAATAGCAACTGATTCTCCTCTCACTTCTAGTGAAACATAAGGAAATTTAAATTCTCTTGATAATTCACCTTTAGCTCCTTTAAGAGTTACAGTGTGACCTTCAAGTGAAGCTTGTACTCCATTTAGAGGTACTTCAACTTCGTATGTTTGCCATTCTTTTTTTGTTTGAGTCATTTTATAAATAATTTAGTAACAATAAGCTACAATTTGACCTCCAACATTGTGTTCTTTAGCTTGGTTTTGTGTTAGTAATCCTTTACTTGTGGATAAAATAATTACTCCAAACCCTTTCGCTGGTAAGAATCTTTGTTCATATTGTTCTAACTCTTCTACTTTTACAGCATATCTTGGTTTAACAACTGAACATTTGTTAATAGTTCCAACTAAGTGAACTTTAACTTTTCCTGATTTACCATCTTCAATCTCTTCGAATGAACCAACATATCCATTCTCTTTAAGCACTGTTAAAATATTAACAAGGAATTTTGACTTTTTTAATTCAACTTCTTTGTATAACGCTTTTGTCGCATTATTAATTTTTGAAAGTGCATCTGCAATAGGATCATTTAATGTCATTTTTATACCTCTAATCTAATTTTTTAAAACCCAGTTTTTGTGAGTTTAATCTAAATGTTCTCCTACAAATTTGCAGTCCATATTTTCTGATTACTCCTCTAGGAGTACCTGTAAATCTACATCTATTTGCTCCTTTTCCATATTGAGGTGCATTTTCTTTAGTAGATTTTGCTTTAGGTGAATTATGTTTAACATATTTTTCCCATTTAGCAGGTTTAGCTCCGAGTTGTGTTTTAGCTTTTGCGAAATTTTTTGCAGTCATTTTATTCTACTTTCACTCCGAAATTATTTTGAACATACTCAACTACTTCTTCTTGAGTTACTTTGTGTCTTTGAGGAATCTTAGCTTTTCTAAGTCTTCTTGATTTAATTCTAAAACCAGGTCTTGTAAATGTTGCCATTAACTCAAATCCCATAATACCAATATCTGCATCGTATTTCATACCTGATAAATCTAAGTATTCAGCTACTCCTAATGCAAAGTTTCCTTGGTTATCTAATGATGATTTTTTTAATGTATTTCCTTTTGATTTGAAAATCCATGTTAAAAAGTCTTTAGCATCTTGCTCTCTAAGAGTTACTTTATATCCAATTGGAAGACCAGGTCTAATTTGCCATAAAGCTAATCTTCTCTTAGCTGTTGCTTTTACTGGTGTTTTTTTAGTAAGTAATTTAATTAATTTCTCGGCTTTAATCATACCAGGTTTATCATTACCTACACAAATGTTTACAGTTACTTTGTCTAAAGAAACTTCTCTCATTTTATTAACTCCTTCCATTTTTATGCAAACCTCTTACTATCAGCAATTACATAACAGTAATCTTTAGCTGTTGTTTGAACAGTACCATCAATTTCAACTTGAACAGTATCTCTTGTAACACCATTGTATGCAATAAATGATTTAACAACACCAAGTGAACCTTGATACTTACCGTCAAATACATACACTGAAGCTCCTTCTTTTAGAGGAAGTGATTTTGAAACTGATTTTTTAGTGAAATCATATTCTACTGAATCTTCAACTGATAAACCATTAAATGTTTTTTCATCAACTAACACATTGTATCCATTCATGAAATTTAATTGGAATTTACCACCTTTTGTTTTTGATTTTCCTGAAACTTTAAGTGTAACAACAGAATCTTTTGAAGAAACTAATTTTACTCTACCATGTTCATTAAATAATAAAACATATTTTTCTTTCATAGCTGGAATTTCAATTACATCAAACATACCAACAGGTGCTTTTACATCAGTAATTTTTCTACCATTAACTAATAATTCTTGTTCATTTACAACATATTTAGCTTCTTTAGTAGTATGTGCGTAGTTTAATACATCTCTTAATAAGATTAATGCTGAAACTACATATTCTCTTTTATGTGATCCTGATTTTGGACGTCCAATAAATGTAATTGTTTTTCTTTGAACTGGCCAGGATGTTGGCATACTATTTCTTTTTAAGTGTCTTGAATTTGCCATTTTTACTTACTAGCCTCCTTAGCTTTAAGTGATTCAACTTTTTGTGCTCTTTTTTTATCAGATAAATCTAATTTAACAATTTCAACATTTGATGCGTGAATTGGGTATAATGCGTCAGTTCCATCAGCTCTTTTAACTGCTGCTCCTTCTACATATACTTTTGTTTTAATAAGAGACACTTTAGATACTTTACCTTCAACTCCTTTAAATTGACCTGTAGTTACTTTAACAGTATCTCCTGATCTTACTGGAAGGGATCTAAATCCATGTTCTTTTTTTAATGCTGCACTCAGTGGAGCTCCCATAAACTTATGTTTAATATGAAGTGGAGCTTTAGCAACATACTTTCTTTGTTTTCTACCTTGAGTAGAAGAATTCCATGCTTTTGAAAATTCTTTTTTCATTTTAAATCATAATATTTGCAAGTCTTGCAACTGCAGGGAATCTCTCTCCCACTTCTTTAGCAACAGCCCCTTTAACAATAGTTCCTTTAGGAGATGCTGATTTCTCATCTTTAAGTACAACTAAACCATTTGATTCAAACTTAATAGTTGTCCCATCAGGCCTTTTGAATTCTTGTTTTTGACGAACAACAACACATTTAACAACTGTGTGTTTCATCTCTGGTTTTCCTTTTGTAACATTTGCAGTAACCATGTCACCAACACCTGCACATTCAAGCATCCTTTTAACAGTTTTATATCCTTTAACTGAAATAATTCTTGCTTCTTTTGCACCTGAGTTGTCAACAACTGGAACTCTAGCCCCAATAGGTAATCCTCTAGTATTGCTTCTTCTAATAGCTTTCATTTTACTCTTGTGCCCTCTCTAATACTTTAAGAACAGCAAAATGCTTAGTTTTTGATAATGGTCTAGTCTCACCAATTAAAACTCTATCTCCTTTTTTTGCTTTAATCACATCAGGATTGTGAGCTGCTACTTTTGATCTTGTTTTAAAGTATCTGTTAAATTTCGTATCTTTTACAAGACTTTCCCATTCAACTTTCACAGTTCTTGTCATAGAATCAGATACAACAACTCCTTCAAATGTTTTTCCTCTTACAGAAACTGATCCTGTAAATGGACATTTATTATCATTTGAATCTGTTGTAGCCTCAACTTGTGATTCAATGTTGTAACCAACGTTTTTTTTCATTTTTAATTTATTCGAAATAAAATCATATATCATATGACTCTATAATTGTCGATTTTTGCTTTGATGCTTAGTCGAACATCTCTGCGGTGTAGTGTAAAACTTTCGCTAGAATCAATGAATCTAACTACTTTGCTTTGTTTAATAATATGTAGTGTAGTAAAAATGAACATAATTTGTTTTATAAAGGTGATGGTTTAAGTACTAAAAGTAAGAGAAACTACTTAAATTTTTTAAGCCTCACTGGCAATGTTGAATGTAGCAAAGAACAATCTAAAGAATACTGCTCTGAATTATAGTCCAAAGAAATAGTTACTTGATTTTTTTTGAGTTTTTTTTCTCCACCATCTGTTTCAATATGTAAAAATTGGGCAGTTTCTAATAAAATAATTCCTTGAATACCAACTAAATTCTCATTATTTGATGAGAGTACTGTAATTTCTTTTCCCACTAAAGGAGTGTACAAAATATCAAAAAGAATTTTTTGTTTAGTCGATAAATTTAGAGACATAGTAAAAGTAGAATTAAAGTATTTAAATAATTGTTGTTGAAAAATAAAGAGCCCAATTAGGCTCTTGAAATGTGAATTGAATCAGCACTAAATCCTTCCTTAACTAATACATTAGCTAAATCTTTTGATTTATCAGTTCTTCCAAGAAGTACCTCGATATTTCTTTCCTTAATTGTACCACCACAAGCCATTTTAGCTTTAATAGTTTTAAGTAATGTTTTAATATCTGTTGAAGCATCAAATCCTGAAACTACTGCCCAGAATTTACCATATTTTCTTCTCTCTACTTTAATCTCGAGAATTGAGCCTTCTTTTTCCACATCATCAAGCATATCTTGAAGATCGTCCGGAAGTCCTGCAAATGCGTCGTTATTCATTGTTTATGTTTAATAAAACTAAGAACTCCTCATTTTTAAAGGTTTGTTTGAAATAAGATAATTAAATTACTAAAAATACATACAAAGAAGAGAAAAATTTAAAAAAAGAAATAATGATGTCGAAGTATGAATAAAGAAGAAAAAGATTTGTTAAAGATTCGACAAGAATCTACTAAATTCATGAAAGTCCATAAAATCAAATACATACTCGACATCTTGATAAGTGGTGCTATTGGGTGGGGAGCTCTGTATTTTGCAGCATTTAAATCAAATAGCATATTACTAAGTAGTATTTTAAGTATCATAAGTATTTTAGCCCTATATAGATTAAGTGTGTTTACTCATGAACTCGTACATATAAGATATCAAGAATTCCCGACATTACATATTTTGTGGAATGCAATTGCAGGAATTCCATTATTAATCCCTCATTTCATGTACCATAGAATCCATACCATACACCATAACATACACGAATACAACGGAGAAAATGATGGAGAATACTTTGAATTTTACGGTAAAAAAAGCACAATTGTAAGTTACTTCATAAAAAATTTATTTTTACCTATTGCACTTCCATTTAGATATTTAATTGGATCCCCTTTATCACTGATTTCAAAAAAAATAAGATATTTTGTAAGGACACATACCTCATCAATGGCAATACAATTAGACTATGTTAGAAAAGAACTTCCTAATGAAAAAGAAATGAAATATTGGAATATAGAAGAAACAATAACATTCATGTATATTTTAAGCATACTCATAATATTCACACAACATATCCTACAAATATATCTAACATTTGTAATTATAGTCTCCGCAATACTTACGCTAAACACCATAAGATTTCTCTGTGCAACACATTGGTACAAGAAAAATGGAAAAGAAATGACATTCCCAGAACACATCAAAGACTCAATTGTAATTGATAATAACTCATTTTTAAATACATTAATAATTCCTGTTGGACAAAAATATCACGGCCTTCATCACATAACCCCATCTGTTCCCGGACTTAATCTAAAAAAATTCCACAAACATCTTAAAAAAGAACTAGATAAAGAAAATATTTATTTTTCAATATGTTATCCAAGTGCAACATACGTAATTAAAAAGATTTGGAGAGGTGAGTAAAATGAGTAAATGGTTATGTAATATTTGTGGTTTTGTATATGATGAAGAATTAGGAGATAGCGATTCTGGAATCAAACCTGGAACAAAGTTTGAAGATATTCCAGACACATGGGAATGTCCTGAATGCGGTGCAAATAAAAAAAACCCATCTAATTGGATAAAGCTAGAAGATTAAAAATTCTAGAAATGTTTAATTCTCAAAAATAGTAAAAATACATAATTAAATTTTAATTTAGAATTATAAAAATAAATTCCAAAGGAATTTATTATTGTGAGTTGCATTTATGCAACGTCAATAATTACTTTAGCAATTATTGTGAATTAAGAACTGTTTTGATTCTTGCGATATCTCTTTTTACAGTTTTAATTCTACCTTTTTTCTTTTGAGCATCTTCTCCAGCAAGAGATGATGATTTAAGGTTAAACATTTCTTTTTTTAATTCACCTAAAAGTTTTTCTAACTCTTCTGGTTTTTTTGTAATTAAATCTAATTTTTTCATTTTAGTATAAGAAAAATTTCATTTTAGTACAAAGTACTAAAATTACTCTTCTTTAACCTCCTCAGTTTTTGTTGATTCTACAGCTTCTTTAACTACTTCTTCAACATCAGATTCTTCAATACCAATTGCTTGAGCAACTGATTTGTATTCTTCATTATACTCAATTTTATCCGGTAATGGTGTATTTGGTTTCATAATTGATACTTTAATACCAACAACTCCTGTTTTAAGAGTTACATGATCTTTTGCGTGATCAACTAAAAAGTCACTAACATATCCTGTTTTTTTAAGATATCCTTTGTTAAATAACCATGATTTTGCCCTTGATGAAGGAATTTTACCAGTAATTCTAATTTCAATACCCATAGCTCCAGCATACATTGTACTTTGGATTGCTTTGAAAGCAGTTAATTTGAATTTTTGTGAACCAAATCTCTCTAATGCATTTGCAATTGTTTTAGCAACAATAGGTGCTGATAAACTTGGATCTTTAACTTCACCAATTTTAACTTGAGGATTTTCAAAACCAAATTCTTCTCTTAAGTTTTTAGTTACTTTTTTAATATTTGAACCTTCTCTTCCAATCACTAAACCAGGAGCTGAAGTATAAATTGTAATTCTCTCTCCAAGAGGAGTTTTATCATAAGTTGTTCTCTCAATAGGAACATCTCTTAATGATTCTCTTAAGTATTTCTCTACAGCAAATTCTGTAATTCTATCATCTACAATTTTTCTCTCAATCATTTTTTAGCCACCGCTTTTTTTTGCTCTCTTTGTGCAACAATAATTTCAATTGATGTTGATTTCATTTGTCTACCCATGTTTCTTCCCATGTGATATCTTCGAGAACCTTTTCTAGCTGATGCACTTTGTACATAAAGAGTTCCTGAAATTTCTTGTTCTAAAGCATTTTTTTGAGCATTTTTTAATAATACTAACACTGATTTAGCAACATTTACAGGAAAACCTCCTGCAGCAATCCCAGCTCCTCTCTTATGAGGCATCTCTGATCTATATCTATGATAAGGAACAACTGATTTTTCTTCAATTACAGCTTCTAAAAACTTAATTGCACTCTCAACTCTTTTACCTCTAATAGCTCTAAGAGTTTCAACTGACTTTTTTAGAGAAACTGGTAAGTTAACCCCAAAGGATCTAGCCATTTTCTCTTTATCGAAATTTTCATATGAATATTTGTATGCCATTTTTTACTCTTATTTCTTACTATCTGGGTGTTGTGCGATTTTTCTAGTAGGAACTAATTCCCCAAATCTTAAACCAAGCATTTCTTCCATAATAGTTACTTGCACAAATTCTTTTCCACTGTAAATTGAGATTTTTTGACCAACCATTTCTGGAAGAACAAATAATTCTCTAACATGTGTTTTAATATTTTTTTTACCTGATCTGAATTTATCTAAAAACAGTTGTTCTGCAGGAGTTAATCCTCTAGCATATTTTCTTCTTGCAGCTGCAGGAAGTAATGCTACGAATTCTTCTTCTGAGAGTGCTTTTAATTCATCAAGTGTTTTTCCTCTAAATGTAAAAATTTTATCGTCTGCCATTTTTATCTATTTCTTCCAGTATGTCTAGGTCTCAGCATACCAACTTTTCTACCTGGCGGTGCGTTATTAGGCGCAATTGTAGGTCTTCCTTTTCTCAGTGATCTTGTTGAACCGTGTGGGTGATCAAATGCACTCATAGCAACTCCTGACACTTTAGGCCATAGTTTGTTTGTTTTTTGCATATGCATTTTTTTAAGACCAGCTTTTAAGAATGGTTTCTCAAGTCTTCCTGAACCTGAAATTTCTCCAACAATAGCTCTACACTTACCGTTTAAGATTTTTTCTTTTTTAGATGGTAAAACAATTTTTGTTTGACCTTTATTATGAGCAACAACTCTTCCATAAGACCCACCAGCTTTAATTAATGTTGATGAGTCTCCAGGTGTTGATTCTACTGCATAAATTGAAGTTCCTTCTGGAATGTTTTTTAACATGTAAGCATTACCTACAACAATTTCCTCTTTTGAAACTTCATCTCTGTGATCAACAGTAAAGGATTTTCCTACATAACAACCTTCAAAAGCAGGTAATAATGCAGTATTTCCATTATCATATCTAATTTTCATTAAAGGAGCTGAATGTGATTTTGAATGAACTAAATCAATTACTTCTGCACTTGTAGCTTCTCCTCTTTCAAATAAATTAAATGATGAAACTCCAGCACCTCTTTGGTTGTGGTTCACATATTGTGATGTTCCACGTCCTCTTCTTTGTTGAATAATTCTTTTTCCCATTTTAAGCTAACCCCAATTCTGATGATAGATCTGATGCCACACCTTCATCTTTAAATGTTACTATTGCAACTTTGATACCATTGTGATTGTTAATTGTATTAACTGATTTTACTGCTTTTCCAAACTCATTTTCAATTAATAACTTAACCATTGGTTTTGTTGCAGATCTAATTACTTCAAATGTCATTTTGTTTTCGAATTCAATTAGTCTTGTTGCTTTTTCTGAAACAATAACTCTTACAACAATATCATAGAATTGTTTTGAGAGTTCTGTTTTAAATACTTGTTCAACTTTTGAGTTATCTGCCATTTTAGTTCATTACCTCACTAAATTCTTCAAGAGCTGCTTTTGTAAATAATACTGCTCTTCCAGGTTTTTCACTCATTCCAAAGTCTTGAACCATTAAAAGATCAGGAGTTACAACATCAAATCCTTGAACATTTCTAGCTGCTTTAAATAATGGATTTTCTAAGTTTGAAACAACAACTAAAGGACCTCTTTTAGTTTTATATCTTCTATTTCTCATAGTTCCTTTACCAGCTCTTACTTTTTTAACTTCTAATCTTTCTAGTTCTGAACTAAATCCAGCTTTTTCTAAAAATGATTTGAAATCTGAAGTTTTAGCTAATGTTTCAACACTTGAATCTAGAACAACAGGATATTGCTCTGGAACTCTTTGTCCATTTGCTTCAACAGATGCTTTATTAAATGATGCACTAACACCAGACAATAGAGCTTTCATCCATTCCTTATTATTCATAGTTTTGATAGTTTTCTTCTCTGCTTTTGGAGGGTGTGCTCTTCGACCACCTACAGCTTGTGAAACCCATGCACCAACATATCTATGTTGTGTACCTCTAGCCCACATAACTTTTTTAGGAGTTCTTGATCCACCTCTACCATAAGTAGTTCTAAATGCTTTTCTTCTTTTTGATAAATTAATTACTTGTTTTTTACCAGCTTTTGGATCTGATCCATAAGATTGGAAAAATAATGAATTCTCAGCAAGATAAGCTTTTTTGAAAATATCGTCTCTAACTAATGTGTTTGTATCAAATTCGAAATCTGATACTTTTTTTCCTTCTTTATCAATTACAGGTATTTTCATTTTTTTATTTGTTAATATAAGTTAACTCTGGAGCAACTTTTGGATATCTTTTGTTAGGTCTACAAGCCTTAACTAAAGTAACCATTCTTTGTGCAGGACCTTGTACTGAACCTTTCACTAAAATGTATTCTCCTCTAACTTCACCATAACCTCTAAATCCTTGGGCTTTGTTAATTTCTTCAACATTGTCTGAGATTTTTAAAATCCACTTATTCCACTCAGTTCTCTCATGGTAACCATGTTGACCTGGTAGAGGAATTGTTGTTAAAACTCTTGAAGGAGTCCATGCACCAACATTTCCTGCGTGTCTTCTTTTTTTCTCGGACTTGTGTGATGTTAATTTAACTCCAAATCTTTTTACAGCACCTTGGTGTCCTTTACCAATTGTAATTCCGTGTGAATCCATTAATTCTCCTGCTTTTAGAACTTCTGAAGCTTTCACTTCTTGTCCTAATTTTGACATAGCGAATGTAATTTTTTCATCAATTGAACCTGAAACTCCAAGTTCCATTACATCTGGTTTTTTTCTACCCATAGTTGTTGAACTAGGAGTTGTAGCAACTTTAATTCTAACATCTTCAGCACCAGCTTCTTTTGCAAATGCAATTAATTCTTCTGCGCTTAATGATTTAGGAGCTTTTTTAGCTACATCTAATTTTCTTGAGAGATGTTTATCTTTAACTTGAGCTGAAACTTCTTTAACAATTTGCATGTTACCGTAGTCATCTGCTGCAAGAACTTTTACTGATAATACTCTAACTGGAGGACATTCTAGAACTGTTACTGGAACATTAATTTCTGTACCTTTAGTTAATGTATTAGAAAAGTTATCAATTAAACCAACTGAAGTCATTCCTACTTTAAATGCAGGGAATCCTAACATGTTTGTATCTTTAACATCTTTTGATGCCCAAGAATTTACTACTGCGTGAGTTTTTTTAGCTCTCACTCTAGGCCAATAGGCCTTACTTCCTCTTTTTCTTGTACTTGAACTAGCCATTTTACAATGTGTGTAAAGTGACCTCAATCTTCAAAGACCAAAATATATCGGTTTACCAAAAGGAAATACCTCATTACTGTCTTCATGCGAGACCAGGCGAGTGATGTGACATCAGACTCGCGTCTGGAATTATGGGCATGATGCGTGTAAATGTAAAGCAAATTGCTTTATTTGATCTTTAAAAGTTTAAAGTCATTGCCAGGAGAGGTTATCTTTAATGATAAAGACATAGCCTACTTTTTAAGTCCCGGATGCACTATACGCCTTTGAAGAGCATAGCGTTAGAAAAAATTAACATGTATCGGTTTATAAATCTGTTGCAGACATATTTGTTAAAAAAGAAGTTTTTTATACAAAGATAATGGAGATTAACTCCAAAAGAATAACAAAGCCAGAGTAAGAATAATACTAGAAAAAGAATTCAGAGGAAACAAAGAACTAGTAGAGGAAGTTGATACTACTACAGGACTGAACACATACCAGCTACCTGTATCACAAATTATTTCTGGTTGAGCTGCAATAATACATCCAGAAGAGTTAATAATGCCTTGGACGTAAGAATTATTTTCAAAAAAATTTGGAGTCTGAGACCAATTAAAAGAAGTAATATTATTAATAGATGAAGTAGAAAAAGTATTATTTTGAGACATAGTTTGAAATACAACTTCAACATTAGAAATATTTTTTAGTTGATTATAGTAAGAATTTGTAAATGAAACATTATAAAAACCAGAAATATTCTCAAAGGTATTATTAAATGTATTCTGAAAATTAACTGAGACATTTGAAAATAAAGAATCTGCTACAATGTCATTTCCTGAAATTGATGATCTAAAAAAAAAACCCAAATCATAAACTTGATTATATAAAAATGAGGCATTATTTCCTTGTAAAATTATAAAACCATCAGTAAATGTACTATTTTCAATAATATTTGAATTTCCTGTAACTTGCAAAGTATTTCCTAAAAAAACACCTCTGCTAGAAATGTTGTTTATTTTAATTGAATTTGAAGAAGTTGCCAAATTTGTTGTAAAAAAATTTATATCACAATGTTCGATGATAAAATTAGAGCTAAGTATTCTAACCCCCATACTTGCACTACCACTATTATTTATAGAAAATCCTTGACAATTAAGTGTTGAACCTGATGCTCCAACTTGAAATTCAATACAATTTCCTGAAGATGTATTAATGCTTTGATTCAAAAAATAATTATCTACTGAATTTATCACAGTGCCACAACTGGTAATATTTTGATCAGCATAAGAACTCACAATGCTCAAAACTACAAGTCCTACAATAATAATACTCTTCCCATCTTACATAAAATAGAGAAATAAACCTCCTAGAAGTATTATAATATTTCCTAACCCAAAAACTGGAAACAAAGATGCAGTAGAGGAAGTTGATACTACAACAGAAATAAGAGCAGTATTACAAGTTGTATTGTAAGGCATATCAAAACACTCGTTAGCCGGCGCAGTTCCTGCTAAAAATGTATTACCTTGAAAAATAATATTATTTCTTGACCAGTTTCCACTTTGAATGTCTATTGCTGAAAAATTTTCTAAGTAAGAGTTTGTGATATAAATTCCCATTAACTCTGATGCACTTCCTTGATCATTAAAATAAAGAGGAGTTGTTGTATTAACTATTGTAATATCATTTAAAATATAATCATCCCCCGTAAACGAAATTCCTGTTGTAGTGGAATTAATTGTAATATTCTCAAAAGTTGAATTTGCAGTATTAAAAAATCTTCTCAAAGTAATTCCTTGATTATAGTTTTCAATGTAGATATTTCTATAAGTATTATTTTCATTCTGATTGTCACTAATATCAAAAGCAATATTTCCAAAACCACTTAAATAAAGATCCTCATATAAATTACCTCTAGAATCTCCATCAACATAAAAACCATCAAAATCATAAAAAGACAAATTTCTAAAGGTACTATTATCAACTCCCGTCAAATCAATCCTTCCTGAATTATATATATTTGAATTTATTACATACATGTTATTTGCAAACAATGCATCAAAACCTCTTGATGAACCAATATTACATGAAGTAATTAAAGTATCATGGGCATATTCTACCTGAAAAGCAGTACCAAAGAGTCCAGTGGCATTAATCCAAAAATCATTACAATCAAATTCAATACCTCCCAACTCAAAACACATAGCTCCATCAGATGCATTTAATACGTCACCATTAAGATAATATCTTGCATATTGATACCCCCCTCCTAATTCTAGATCATCAAAACAAGAAGATACAGGAACTTGTTTCCTAATAATAGGAGTATTAATGAAATCAACTTCTCCTTCCAAAGTAAGAATTCCTTTTGTTTGATTTAGTAAAGAATTTGAAATTATAAGGGAATGTTCTCCAAACGCAGATGCATAAGATACTACAAGAGATGAATTTCTGAATTCACAATTATTAAAAGTTACATTGTCATAAGCATAAAGAAAAGTAGAATTTGAAAACAGAAATAAATCTCCAGTATCATTTCCATCAATATAATTTCCTTGACAATTGAATAAAATATTATTTGGTTCAATATCAA
>CAKZOW010000135.1 GCA_937138345.1 uncultured archaeon
CTATGCCACCCTAAAGTTCCTAAACCTAATGCTCTTGATTTTTTAGCAAATCTAACAGCATCTTCAATACCTTTAATGTTTTCACCTTTATTAATAAATTCTTGAATTACAGCATCTAAAAAGAATATAGCTAATTCTACTGTGTCAGTATCTTTCCATTCATCAAATTTATGTAAATTCATTGAAGATAAACAACATACTAAAGTATGATTTTCATCAGTTGGTAAAAATATTTCTGAACATAAATTACTATGATGAATTTTTAAATCATGTTTTTTGAAAAACTCAGGTAAGTTTCTATTAGCATTATCCTTAAACATAGTATAAGGTTCACCTGTTTTAACTCTTTTTTTAAGCGTAGATAACCAACGTTTACGTTCTCTACCATCAGAAGCTTTAACAGCGTGCATGAAACTATCAGAAATAACAGCTCCTTGATGTATATTATGACATTGTCTATTTATATCACCTTTAGGCTCTCTAACTTCTAAAAAATCTTCATAATCATTATGTTCAATATCAAGATATATTGATACAGCCCCTTTACGAGTTGAACCTTGTTTACTTGACATTATTGTACTATCGTATGATTTCATAAATGGAACTACACCATCTGATGTACCTAATTTACCATTCTTAATTGGTGTACCAGCACTTCTAATTGGTGTAAAATCGTAAGTTGTACCTCCACCACATTTTGTTAACATCCTTAATTCAAGTTCCTTACGTCCTATTTCATACATATCATCACCAACTCTACCACTAAAACATGATATTGGCAAACCTTTGTCTGAACCAAAACTAACCATAACTGGAGTAGATGGTATTAACCATCCATTCCAGAATATGTGAAAAAATTTAGCTTCTAATTCAGGATTATTTAATAATTTACTAGCTGTTTTAGCTAATCTTTTATAAGCTTGCTTTGGTGTTTCATCTCTATTTAAATAATTACCTTGTATCGTTGTTAAATATAAATCATTATTACCCCATTCAGGATAATCTACATTTACTTCCCAACCTTTATTTTTTGCTTTTTTATGTGTTTCTACCATATATTAAAATAAGTCATTATCATTCCAATCTTCATTAGGCTTACTATAACCAGTT
>CAKZOW010000136.1 GCA_937138345.1 uncultured archaeon
TTTAAATTAGCTTTAATTGTTGCACTAAAAGTATTTTCATTAAATTGTGGAATTTGTACACCACATGATGAAGTTCCAGCTGGAAAATCAGTTCCTTGATTATAATGAGTTTGTGATTTGTTGTAAGGAGGAATAATATCATTAAGATGTAGTTGAATTCTAAAATCTCCCTGATTTCCAATTAATGAAAAATCATTTGGAGGAGTAGTACAAAAAGATTCTCCCGAACTAAAAGGAGTTGGAGTATCATAAATAATTGTTCCTGAAAAATCAATACAAGTATACTGAAAAAAGTTATTATTAAAATCCGAAGAAGTAAAACTAACTGTTGCTGAGAATAGAGAAGTCATTGCAACTAAAAAAGAAATTGTCCATAAAATATATCTAAACATAGATAATTTTTAAAAATGGGTTTAAAAAAATTTTGCACTTATTACTAAGTACTAAATATCAAAATGATACAAAGTTATCTATTAATTTAGTTGCTGATTCAGATTCATCAACTCCATCAAAGCAAGTAGCACTAATAACATCTTCGTCTCCAGTCATAACATCATATGTAAAACTAGTAACACTACCTGGCACCACGTTTTCTACAAATGTTCCATTTTTATATACATTTACAGATAATGTGTCTCCAGTATCAATATCATTACATGTAGGAGTTGTCAAATCAACTGTTACTGAATTATATGCTGTGTTATATCTAGACTCAGTACCATCAAAGTCATTTACCATATCAATTGTTGGTGCGGAGTTTTGTCTCTCAATTACATTAATTGTATATGTTCCACTTGTTAATCTTTCTTCAAAATCTGAATTACATTGTTGAGCACTATATTGTTGAGTATCACAACTAGCAATTCCATCAACTGAGATAACATAACTTCCAACATCAAGATCTGAAGTATCTACAATAACATCCTCACCATCTACTCTCACATTAGAAGAACTTGAACCATTTAATTTTGCTTCTAGACCAACAGATAACTTATTAGAATCATTAGATCCAACTGAGTAAGTAGGAGCTAAAATATATACTTGAGCATCATCTCCTTGAGTAACTTCAGTACTTGATCCATCAAATTCCCCGCCATCTGAGCTAAGAGTTACTTGAGTTACATCATAACTACCTAAAGATTCATTAGATACATTACCATTAGAATCTTGAGCTCTTACTGAATAAGAAATTTCATTAGCATCAATTACTGAATGTAATTCATCAAAATTAGCTTCAGAACTAACTCCATCATTTTTTGTCAACATATATGTAACACCATCTTCTAAAGTAATTGAAGCACTAGTTAGAGCATATTCTGGAATTGAACCATCTTCATTTGTAATTGTTGAGCTAATTGTTCCATTAATTTCAGGACCTTGAGCTTCTGTAATTGTTACTCTAATTGAACCATTTAATAAATTCTCTAAATCTCCATTTTTTGCAACACAGTTTTCTAAAGTAGTTTCTCCATTATTAAAATTAGCTCTAATTTGATCGCTAGTAGAATATCCAAAAGTAGATACATTATCTTCAGTACCACTTAGAGGAATTTCCTCTCCATCACAAGTTAGAAGATCTACTTTTGATCCAATTTCAAAACCAGAACCAGTAATTGAACAATCAAGGCCATTTGCATTATCAACACAAGTAATATCTTGAACAATCCCTTCTTTTACAATTTCAAGAGGTGCACCATTAACCTCTAAAGATGCAATATCTTGAGCTAAATCAGAGCTTGAAGTATAAAGAGGTAATTTATGAGCAACATTTGCTGAAGTTGAATTAGTTGAATCAGGATTTGAGTTAAAACCTGAGACATTAATTGGAGAATTATGATTAAAAACAGCTAATCTTTGATCCTCACCACTATCTAAAGTCGCAATTGGTGTTTGTCCATTAATTCCTACTCCACCTTGAGACGCTCTAGAGTCCTCTAAAATTGTTGAGAGAACTTCATCTTGATTTAAATTACAAGTAATTCCAATAGTTTCAGTATCACTTCCACCATTCCCATCAGTTACAGTTACACTAGCCTGAGTTAAACCTTCTTCACACTCAAGAATTTCAGATGGACTGAAACTATAACTTAGATCATCACCATCTGCATCAGTAGCATTTGCAGATAACGTAATTGCCTCACCATTAAATGCTTGAGTTTTGTCAGCACTAAATGATTCAATAACAGGTGCATTGTTTTCCTGAACTGGAGGTTCAACCACAATTGGTTCTTCTTGTTTTGTTCCTGAATTACATGCCATTAAAGTAGCAGCAGCTCCAGCAACCAAAGTATTTTTTATTACAGTTTTTTTATTCATATGCTATAGGTAGCACATGTATATTTATAAATATATCTTTTTTGTTACTACTTGTAAAAAATAAAATAACTAATATCATAACTTATTTGAAATTAATATAGAGATAAATAGAAAATAGTAACATTACTTAGTTTGACTTTTTTATATAGAGAAAACACATAAACATTTTTTAAATATAAGAATAATTGACTAAAAATACAAGCAAAAATTATTTCATAATTTTTTAGCATTATTTTTCCAAGAAAAAATAATGGCTCAACAGAGTTTTTCAAAATAAAAAATACATAAACATTTTTTAAATATAAGAATAATTGACTAAAAATAGGTCACCAGAGTTTTTCCGATACAAAGACCAGTACTCACCAAGGCTAACTAGGCTTAACTTCTGTGTTCGAGACGGGAACAGGTGTAACCCTAAGCTATATGAACCTATAAATATAATAAACTAGAA
>CAKZOW010000137.1 GCA_937138345.1 uncultured archaeon
AATATCTTTTTGTTCCATAACACTTAGGTGAAAAATTCTTTAAAATAACTTTAGTGTCATTGACTAGAAGATAAAGAAAAAAATTATTTTATATCTGGTGAAAAAAATAATTGAGGGATTAATGTTCTGCCTTGTAAATAAGGATTAATTTCTTCTGAGAGTAACTTATGATTTGAATCCTTTCCAATTAAACAAGGTAGTCCATATTTCTTTGATTGCTTAAATGTTTCCCATGTATGTACTGGAATTACAAAATTAGAATTATTACTAGCAGAGAAATTTCCATTTGAAGGGTTATAACTTACTTCTAATCCTAATTTAATACCTCTTAAATCAAAAATATGTCCTACTAATTCATTGCCATCAAATAATGTTGCAGAATCTGAATGTAATAATTTATCATAGAAAGAAGAAAGACATGAAACTCCGTCTAATTGAATTGTAGCTGGACGTGTAGAACATAAATCAATAAATTTTTCATATTGATCTGTTGTGCTATTTTCACAAATTAAATCTGCTAACTTCTGAGTCATATAGATACTATGCAACAATAATATTTAAATCTATTTATTTTGCAATATATCTCACCATCGCAATGTCTTTAATATTTGTAACTTCTCCAAACATTTGAAAGAGTTCTTTTACTTTATCTTCTGAGATTTTTTCTTCTAATTTTGAATCAAAAGTAATTTCTTCAAATTTCTGATTTCCATAAAAATTAAGCGAATCTAATTGTTTGATGAATTTTCCCCCCGATAGTTCAAATGTTTTCCCTGATTTTTGTAAAATTCCTTTAGCTGCTAGAGAATCACAAATCCTCAATATTTCATTAAACATAATATCTGTTTTAATAAGTAATTCTGCCGGATTGAAAGAATCTTTTAATTCTAGTATTACTTTGAAGAGTTTTTTCTCTGTCTCTGAGAGTGTTAAAATTTGATCAGATACATCTGCCCCCTCATATGGGAAGAGATTTTTAATTATTTTTTTGTGAACTCTATCAAAGAGAAGTGATTGTTCTGATCCATTTAGTTTAATTTTTACCATTGATGCTGGAACAAGTTGTGTTGCCACATTATCTGTGTCAAGCATTGTTTTTGCATCATCGAGTTCTAATTCTGGTGCAATAAATTGAATAAACTCAGAAGAAGAGGATGGAGACGATGTCTGTGGTGCTGAAGATTGTGAGTTTTGCGGGGTATTTGATCTACTTTGTTGTTCTTCTCTTGATTCTTCAACTTGACCCCCATAGGATATGTTCTCCCCTGGAGTTTTTGGTGACTCAGTTTCATTTTCATTTTCATAAGGCATGGTAATATCTACAGTTTCTCCTCCGTGTTTTGAAATTCTTGGTCTAATATTTGTTTTTAGTGGTATATCAATTACACCTGTGATTAAACCTGTTCCAATGTTTAGTTTTTGAATTTCATTTTCTGAAGTTGAGTCAACCCCTTCTGATGATGCAATTACAGATTTTAGATCATTTGGATTTGTAATTTTAAGCAAAATTTGAGTAGTACACTGAGAAATTACATTTTTATCAACTTTTGCTGGTCTTTGTGTAATAGCACATAAACCAATTCCGAATTTACGTCCTTCTCCTGCAATTGTTCTAATAATATTTGATGATTTTAATTTACCCATTGAAGATTCTGGACAAAAGTTGTGTGCTTCTTCTAAAACTAAAAAGAA
>CAKZOW010000138.1 GCA_937138345.1 uncultured archaeon
TGATAGAGTGAAACAAGCTCACTCACGAACACGCCAATCGACCATCCATCTGATACGATATGATGCATTACGAGCTGCAACTTCCATGAACCATTGTTGAGCTTCAAGCATAGCATCCGAATCGGCAGTTCAGTTTCGAGGTCAAATGCGTTTCCTATAAAATCTCGCTGTGTATCTTGAATTTGCTGTTGACTCCAACCTTGAGCATCTACAATCACCGGAAACATGACTGCCGATCGGTCGACAAACTGAACTACGGCACTGTCGGACTCATGAACAAAACGCGTTCTTAATACCTCATGACGATCCAATACTTTATTTACTAGGTTACCTAGCTGTGTTGTGTCTAACTTGCCTTTAACATCGAACGTACCTGACATATGGTAGGCACTGTTTCCTTTATCTAAACAATAAATATCCCACAGTCGCTGCTGAGCTGGAGAGAGCCCCACTTTCTGTTCAGCACCGACGGACACAATCGGTAGCTTTTCAAAATCTAATCCTTTATTACTCAGTAGCTCGATGAACTTGACCTGCTCCGGCTTACCTAATTGAAGAAACCGTTTTGCTAACGCATGCTTATCAATTTTTCCTGCACTGTTCGCACTTTGTTTCTCGGTATCGTTCTTCTTGCTAACAACATTCGATTTCGCAGTCGCCTCTGCTTTTACTGCAGATGTTGGATGGTTTAACTCGTTTAAATCACTCATAGCAGCTCCAATTCGTCCATCAATGCTGCCATGGCATCGAATTCGTCTTGTTCATGTTGGTTTTGTGTTTGATATTGAGCTTGTAAGCTGTCTGATAAAGCTTGTAGGCTCTTGGCTTCGAAAAAATCTTTTAGAGCCCCGCTCATATAACCAAAATTTTCAGTGGTTCCCATCAAAATGGCATCAGAGTTGATTACATCATCTGCCGTGGTTTCAAACGGTGTGCGTAGCTTGACTGTTATCCCTTTAATATCAGAATGCGAAGCTCCACGCGCGGCTGCATCCGCCAAAGTTTGAGTATTTGGCGAAGGCGTATTAGAGACAATTAAAAGCTGTTTGTTTTGGTTCACAATAAATTTGTTATCAATAAATTTTAAATACTTAAATTAAAACATACAGATCCTACTTTATGATTATTATTTTGAAACACTAGAAAGTTGTAAAGCATGATAACATTGAACATTAAAACAGATGAAGGGGTAGTCCTACCTGTTTATGAAAGTGAACTAGCATCAGGGTTTGACCTGAGAGCTAAGTCTTTTAAAAAATTATTCAAAGGTACTAAAGAGGTACCTTTGGATAAGAAATTACAAAAATCTATTGAGGAAGGATATCTTACTCTAAGGGGATTTGAAAGAGTACTTGTAGGAACAGGTGTCTATGTGCAAATCCCCCAAGGTTATGAAATTCAGATCAGAGATAGATCAGGTAATTCTTTAAAGAAAGGGTTATTAGTAGCTAATTCCCCAGGAACTATAGATGCAGACTATAGAGGGGAAATTGGAGTTATATTAATTAATAACACTCCTTTTTTAAATAAAATTGAATTAGGGGATAGAATTGCCCAAGGTGTTGCTATGAAAGTACAACATGTTATTTGGAATAAAGTTGAAGAACTTGATCCTAGTCTTAGGGCAGATGGAGGATTTGGAAGTACAGGGGTCAATTAAGACCCCTTTTTCTTTCTAAGAAAATAAAATTTTAATACATTTGGATATGAAAAATTACAAAGGATTAATAGGAAATGTACTACTAATTATAACAATATTCATACTATTTGGATTGTGGCAAAGAGCTTCATTTAAAAATGTAATCTTAGAAGGATTAAATGAAGCAGCCTCAGATAGTTTAAAAATTAGTAGAAATGAAAATGGGGAACTTGTAGGTAAAATTACTGCATTGGAAACTCAAAATACTAATCAGTTTTTAAAGTATAAAACTACAGATAGTCTTATAAAAGCCCTACAAGCTGATGTCAAGGAGAATAAAAAGTATCTTAAAAAACAAGGTAGTGTAACAAATTTTTCTACTAAAGCTGAGGTAGATACTACTGTAACAACTACAGTAATTAAAGATAGTATCACTCCTGAATTTCCTACTTACAAATCAAAGTTTAATTTTGATGGTTGGATATTTGGCAGTTCTATAGCTACTAAAGATACTACTTCTTATAAAATAGGATACAAAGATGATTACTCTTTAGTTATAGGATTAGAACCTCAGGGATTTTTAGGTCTAGGTAAAGCTAAACCATTTGGGGAAGTCACTAGTTCTAATCCTTATAATGAGATTAAAACAATGAGAACCTACCAAGTAAGTTTACCTAAAAAGAAAAACTTTTCTTTAGCTCCAAGTGTTAACTTTGGAGTTGATGTAACTGGGCAAACCAATCTTACTTTTGGTCTCTCATTACAACCAGAAAAACTAGCAATAAAATTTTAATTATGATAATAGGAATTAGTGGTAAAATAGGAAGTGGTAAAGACACTGTTGGTATTATAATACAAGGTCTTAATATGTCTCTTGATCTAGATATGATACACTACAATGCTCAGAATGGTATTGAGTATGGAAAAGGATCAGGGTTTGAGGTTAAAAAATTTGCTTATAAATTAAAACAAACTGTAGCTAACCTTATTGGTTGTACAGTTGAAGATCTAGAAGATAGAGAATTTAAAGAAACTTCTCTTGGACCTGAGTGGAAATCATATAATATTTATATACCATTAATAGGAGGGGGAAGTAGACCAGATAAAAAATTCATAACTAAAAGAGAGGCAGAAAAATATATAGAGGAAACCCCTACAATGTGGACTTTAAGTCCCTATATTTTAGAGGAAACACTTACCCCTAGGAAAATGCTTCAATTACTTGGTACTGAAGCTGGTAGAGAAATTATTCATCCAAATATCTGGGTTAATGCTTTAATGGCTGAGTATCAGAATAATCTTCAAGTAATTAAAAGTAAAGCTGGTGAAAATGGTTTTACTAAAGAAGATAAACATAGTTGGATTATTACAGATGTTAGATTTCCAAATGAAGCTGAGGCAGTTAAAAAAGCTGGGGGTATTCTTATTAGAATTAACAGACCTTCTACTTACAAACCTGAAGAAGCTGGTAAACTAGAACATCCTTCTGAAACTTCATTAGATAATTATGATGGTTTTAACCATAGTATCTATAATGATGGTACATTAGTGGATCTAATTGGAGAAGTAAAAAGAATCTTAATTAAGGAAAATATTATTTAATCATGCAAGAATTTATTATCACCTATAAAATTAAAGAAAGACAAGAAATCAGAGATATAAAAGTTAAATCTGAATCATTAGATAAAGTTTGGCAAGAAGTAACCTATGAAGGGTTACATAAACCTAAACTTGGTTATGGTTTTGAATATGATTTAGTAGATATTAGGTCTAAAGAAGATTTTATAGATGAGGTTCTTGGATCAATAGAACAATAGTACAATGGAAAAGATCAAAGAAAGATTAAAAGAAATAATAGATATATGTTTCCAAGAAGAGAACATGATATATCTAATGGATAAACTTGAGTTTGTCAACAAGGTTTACTTTGAGTGTAAAACATATGATCATGTATGGGAAAACATACATAGACAACAGGCTTATAGAATCTTCATGAAAGAAAGATCTCTTATTGATAGGGATATCTTAGGTGAACAAAAGTACCAAGCTCTTTGGGATTTATATGAATCAGCAAAAGAAACAATGTAATGACAAAATCTGCACTTCAAATTTGGAAGTCCATTAGAGATAATTTTGTCTATGCATTTCTAGGAAATGCAGTTGTTGGCTTTATGATAGCTGATCTTAAATTAGCAATATTTGTAAACTTATTTTTCTTCTATTACTTCTTAGGTGAGATAGTAGATAAACCTAAGTCTACAAATAAGTTAGCTAAGTTTATTGTATTTCCTTTGGCAGCAGCTACAGGAGGATACTTAGGCTATGAATTTTCAAAACTAATTAATGTCTTTTTACAATGAAAAATGATAGATATCACAGAACAACTGATTATGTTTGTGTAGAATGTGGTGTTCCCTTTCTTACTAAAGAACAAAAAGAAGAAGGAGGGTTTGCTACCACTTTTCATAGAGCAGAATAGGTATAAACTTAGACATCTTTACCATGCTTATGCTAAACTTAAAGGTACAGAATTACCTTTACCTAAGAATAAAGTATTCTACCCAAGTTTAGTGGATAAGTATGTAAAAGATTTTGCACCAGAAGTGGTAGAACAAATCTCTTAAAGCAATAAGCCCCCTTTTATTAGGGGGCTTACTAAAAAATTTTATCTACCAAATATTATCTTTCCTGATTCTCATCATACTCTAACCTATTAGGATAAGGATTATTGTATTTTATAATCTTATTTACTTGCTTTTTAATCATCTCATCAATCATTACTTTATCCTGTGGAGATAATTGATTATAATTATAATCACCCTGTAGCTCCTTAGTGAGCTTTTCTCTTTCTGAGGTTCTATCTGCTCTGGCTTTCTTTTTATCTTTCTTGAAATCTGAATCAAAATAAGAATCAAAGTATTCAGTTTTGTTGTACTCCTGTTCCATAGACTTTTCAAAACCTAAAGTAGTTGGATCTTGGAAGATCCCAGGTAATAACATCTTCTGTGTTTGATTCCAAAGTCTAGACTCTCCTCTATTAGGTCCAGATTGTATTTCATCTAATCCTTGGTTCCACTTCTGTACTGCTCCAAATAATTTCTTTATATCTTCAAAAGTAGTGTATAAAGCATTTCTTTGTATAGTGTTATCATACATAGCTGAAGGATTCTGGAAAGCTGAGATATCTCCTATAAGTCTAGTGATCTCATTCTCTAGAAGATTGTGCATCATAGTTTCTCTTTCACTTCTAGGATTCCCAGGGTAGTAAGGATTAGGACTACCATTTACAGTTTTTGGTTCATCTTCATCACTGTCTCCCATTGTGGCTTTTATCATTACTTTAAATAAAGTAAAAGTAAGAAGCATTGAAAGCTCATTGATTATAGATTTTAGATTTTGCTGATCTTCTTCTGATACTGCAAGATTACCTAACTCATGTTCTTTTACTAACTGTTTACCAGATATAGTGTTAACAGGTAATCCTATCATCTTTTTAAGAATAGCTTGCCCAACTGTAGCCATATCTTTTGCAGCTGAGAGATCAAAAGATAACCCTCTATTATGAGACTTATTTATTAAAGCTCCTATACCAGCACCTGCCAGATAAGCAGGGATTGCAACAGGTAAACCAGCTGTTAGTAAACCTACAGTCCCTAATGTAGCACCTAAAGTGATTGGTCTATGTGAAGTATAGATACCATTAAGTTCTTTTTTACCTAGTAACAGATTAGTCTGCCCTTTGGCAAATCTAGAATACACAGCATTTGGCATCCAAGTTTTGAATAACATTAAAGTTTTACCTATATGGCTTTTTTTAGAATAAGTACTACCAGTTCTTGAATAATCACCATTAATAAGACCTATAACTTCACTCATATAAAGTTTGTTATCTGCTGCTACATTGTTAGAGAAATCTTGCCAAGTAGCAATGTTTTCTTCTGTAGCAAATTCTTCTTTTAATTGAAGTATGCCATCTTTTATTTCATAAGGGATAAGTTCTTTACCATTAAATATAGCTACTTCATTACCATCCTTATCAGTGATAGTTTTATCCATCAACATAGATAGAATTTGGGGAACCTGATTATGCCATTCTGTATACTCAGTAATATAGAAAGGTTGGACCTTCTTAGCAAGTCCAGTTAAACCTGATTCATTTCTAGCTCTATCTATTTCATTTGTAGCATCCTGTAAAATATTCAATTCATTAATAAGAAGCTTTACCTTATTGATTTCATCTTTGTATTTCTTCATCCCTGGCACATATCTAAGACCTTTTTTCATAACAAAGTCATTAGCTGTTGTAAAATTACCAGCTGACCAGTATTTACCAGTGTCATAAACCATACCTTGGAACCAACCTTGGAATCTGTTTATAGTATTTGATTTTACTGAGAATGCAAGACCTCTAAAAATTGAGAATCTATTTATTACAGAATTATATATTGCAGCAAGAGTTACATTGGCACCCAAAGAATCTATCTCATTTTGTAGTTTAGTTCTCTCTTCTTCATTAGTTACCTGTTCTAGTTGTTGTTCTAGTTGTTTTTTAAGATCTTTTTCATAACTATCATAAGACAACCATCCAACTTTACCAAAGTTAAACCAGTCATTACTATCATTACTTCCAAGTACATTTTTATTATACCAATGGTTCAATCTTTTATTAGCTTTTACTCTTTCAGTTTTAAGACTACCAAAGTTAGTAATAGAATCAATAGCTTTCATAACCTTTGTGTTGTCAAGTCTACTGTTAGTACTCTTTCTTTTTATACTCTCATAGAATTGTTTGTATATTGATAGTTGAGGTTGAGACTCTTTTTGAGATTTATACTCAGCTGTCATCTCAAGGTAAGCTCTAAGTAAAACTGGTAGGTTAAATGTTTGTTCATTTATAACCTGATTAGTAATATGCTCTCTAATTACTTCCCCTGTATTAATAACTTCTCCTAAATAAGATTTTAGTTCCTCCCTATTATTAGGAAGATCTAATTCTTTAGAAAGAGTATCTATAAATTCCTGAGGTGCCTTAGAAAGATTTACTTTATCTGTACCTAATTCAACTTGTCCAAAGTGTAGGCATAAAATCCGCTTTTATGAAAATATTCCAGTTATTAGTTGGATG
>CAKZOW010000139.1 GCA_937138345.1 uncultured archaeon
CTGATAAAGAGGGGAATTTTGAATTAGATGATTCTAAAGTTAAAGAATTTTTAAAAGAAAAATTAAATTAAAATGAAGTTAATTAAATATGTTAATATTTTATTTTTTATAACTGCAACGATGGTTTTTTTATTATATTAAAGAAACTCATTCTTTATGGACAGTAATAATTATTATTTGTGTTTTTGGATTATATTTGGTTTTGAATGAAAAATTATAAAAAAATTTTATAATGCTCAAAGGAATTATGAGGAGAGAGAAGAACTTAAAAGAAGATTTTTTAGATAAATTTAATTCCTGGGAACTTTTCTTGTTTTTGATATCAATATTAATATTATTTGTAATTGGATTTTTATACTATGTGGGTGCAATTTAATTACTTAAAAGAACTTAAGAAATTTAAATGGTCTCTATGCCCTGCTAAATAACAGTAAAAATTACCTACCACTTTAGCTTTTTTTGTGTTTGCCAGAAGAGCTATAGCACCTAAAATATCCACAACAGCATGTTTTGTTAACTCATCAACTGATTCTTGAGAGGAGATATCTGAGATATACCCTAATTTATTAAAGATAGAGCAACGAGAATAGGCTCTTGAAGAAGCAATACTTTCATAATCATCCTTTTCTGGAGAGAATACATATCTTGAAGTAATTCCATTATAATTAGAATCAACAGTAATATTGAGAGCCTCTTCTGAATTAGGTGCAGAAATTAATGTTTTATCTCCTTGTCTCCATTGTTTTTGAGGTAACATAAAAGATTCTTGAAAAATAAATTCTTCTCCCAAATGCCTTGAATTAATTCTCTCACATAATTGTTTTTCTCTTGTTTTGTATTGTATAGGCGAGTTTCTTGAAAAAGAGACTTCACAATTATGCAAACCTTTTGCATAAAGGGTTGCAAGTATATGTTCAAAGGTTGAAAATCTTGATTTTTTTGATTTAAATGTAGAAATAAGACTACTTTTTTTATAACATACATTATCTAAATTTGGGAAGAATGTTTCATAAGGTGTAGTAAATTGAATTCCTCTTTGATTGATTTTTGGTGTGATTATTTGATGACCTAAAGATAAATAAGGAGTATATCCACCAGTAAATAAAGGTAAATCACAAAACATAAAAAAAGGAGTTATGAAATATTTATATATGTTACTACTAATTTAAAATATTAAAAAGGAAAGAAGTTTGTTTTTAATTCTTTTAAACCATGTATTATTTCATATTCTCCTATTAATTTAGGAAATGTATATCTGAGTTCTTCAATTAAATGATATAATTCTTCATTAGATTTAACTAATAATTCAAAATCTAAGTCAAAAGGTAGGCCAATAGCCTCAACTACATAAATTACATTTTTATGAGATAATAGATAATTTTTAATTTTTTCATAATCTTTTTTTGTATAAGAATTGAGATTCATTAAAATTTTATAATAAGTTAAATTTAATTTTGCTTTATTTGTTATAATCCTATATGATTGAATTATTTTCTTTTTTTCGAGTTGTTTTATCCTATAAGAAATAGTTTTTGGAGATTGGTTTAGAGCATATCCCAATTCAACTAAAGATATTCTAGCATTTGGTGCTAAGAGTCTTAATATTTGAGTATCTATTTTATCTATTTCTTCTTTATTTGTATCTTCATAAATAAGAATATTTTGTTTTTTATATTCTTCTAAATAAGAATACTCTGTAGTGTAGAGTTTAGTTGTAATATCCTCCATGATATTTTTTATACTATGTCCAAATTTTGATCTTAACTCCAGAATAAATTCCTTAAATTCTTGATGTGTTTTTACTAAAGGAACTATCCCAAAATCATATTTTCCTTGAACTTCAAATAACCAAAGAACTTTATTGTGATTTTGCAAATATCTTATTATCTCTTCTGTATCATGTTTTGATATTCCATTTAATGTCATAAAAATTCTACAATAAGTATAACCTAGCTTGAAAATATCCACAACAGCATAATATCCCTGTAATATATTTTGTTTTTCTAAACTTTGAATCCTGTATTCTACTGATTTTTTTGAAATTTTAAGTTGTTTTGATAATTGTGTGAGAGGTATTCTGGCATTAAAGTCTAAATATTGCAATATTTTATAATCTATTTTGTCTAAGTTTTTGTACATTTATGTAAATAAAGGAGAAAATAATTTATATATTTATCTTTTTTGGAGAAAAACGATGTTTTGTGTTTTAAGTAATTTTTAGTACTACTGTTTAATACAAATGACACAAGAATGGATTAAAGCATTAGACTTAGAAAAAAAATTATATCATCCCTATTTCGAAGAGGAAGAAAGATTTCTAAAGGAGGAATTAAAAAGCGGAATGCTTATTGATTTGGGTTGTGGTGAAGGAAGGATATCAAGACAATTACAAGGATTATATACACATTATACAGGAATAGATATAGATCAAGAAGTAGTTGATAAACTTAATAGAAATACACCATATAATGTTTCTTATCAACATGGAAATGTTTGTAAATTAGATTTGGAAAATGGCTCTTTTGATACTGCTCTTTGTATGACCACTTATGCAAATTTTGGTAAAAACTTAACTCAAATGTTACAAGAAACATCAAGAATATTACAAGATGATGGAGTTTTTATTGGAAGTTGTTATCATGAAGAAGCTTTGGATAAAAGATTAGAATTATATAGTAGATTTGGAGATATCATTAAATCAATTAATGAACATGGACATGTTACATTCAAAGAAGGAATGGAAACAGAAATTTCATGCCAATACACAAAAAATCAAATTAAAGAACAATTAAAAAATGCTGGATTTTATACTACTAGAATAGAGAAAAGCGGTCCTTTTTATTTATTTAAAGGAATTAAAAGATAAAACGATCTCACAATCTTGACTTTTAACAAAAATTGAAAATTTTTGAGGAATCAAAGCTATTTATCGAACTATTTTTACAGTCTTCATAGCTTTGATTCTATCAACAATCAGAGATTCTTGGAAGAATTGCTTGAGTCTATTATCTTACTATTTTAACTTTCTTCATTGCAGCAACTCCAACAAAAATTGAAAATTTTTGGGGAATCAAAGCTATTTATCGAACTATTTTTACAGTCTTCATAGCTTTGATTCTATCTTTAGTTGCGGGGTGTGTTGAGAATAATCCCATTAAACCACCTTTAAATGGATTTGAGATGTAGAGTGCATCTGCAGTCATTTTTGTAGGAGAGGGTTGAGTTCTGATGTTTTTACCAAATTCTTCTAATTTCATTAATGCATTAATTAATGGCATTGGAGTTTTCATAACCTGAACCGCTCCAGCGTCTGCCATGTATTCTCTTTGACGAGAGATTGCCATTTGAATAATTACTGCAATAATTGGTGCTAAAATTAATAGAGCAATTGATCCAACTAGAGATGTTAATCCTTCATCTTCACTTCTCCCCATTCCAAAAATTAATGCCCACTGCATCATCTCAGCAATAAATGCAATAGAAGCTCCAATTGTTACTGCAATTGCTTGAATTAATGTGTCTCTGTGTTTTACATGAGATAATTCGTGAGCCATTACAGCCTTTAGTTCTTCTCTTGATAAAAGATTGATTAAACTCGGAGACGCTGCAACCGCGGCGTGACTAGGGGAACGACCAGTAGCGAACGCGTTAGGAGATGGAGTGTGAACAAGATATACTTTTGGCATAGGTAATTTCATTACCCTTGCAAGTTCTTGTGTCATATCATAGAGTTCATGTCCTTTGTGCACTTCTTTTGCAGAGTGCATTTTAAGTACAATTTTGTCTGAGAACCAATATGCTCCAAAATTCATTACAAGAGCAATACCTACTCCAATAATAAGACCTACGGTTCCACCAAGCGCTCCTCCTACGAGGATAAATAATACTGCTAAAAAGGTTAGCAGAAATACTGTTTTTATTGTATTGTTAATCATTATAGTTCACCTAAAAACAATTAAGATATATAAATTTTTAAACTTGATGTTTAACTACAATTTTCAAATGCAGGAAGATGATTCTCTTGTGAAGCTCTTTGAAGTGCTCTATAAACTCTTAAAATATCTTCTCTCTCTGTTGAACTTAATAATTGATCATATAACTCAACATTTTCGATTTCTGCTTGAACTCCAACCCCACATGCTTCTTGAATTGAAGTATAACTTTGAATTGCTCCAATATATGGATTTTCAGGTACTTCTAAGCCATATTTTTCAAGTAAAATAATTAATTTTTCTGCATGTTTTTGTTCAGCAGCCATAATATTTGTAAATGGTTTTACTTCACCAAAATCTTCAATAACTTGAAGGTATGTAGCCTCTGCTTTGTATTCGTCAGAAAGTGCTAAATAGAGTGCATCTATTTCTCCTTGAGATAAAGAAGATGGTTCTTGAATTTCAACTTGAGAATTAGAAGTTATTTCTTTTTGATTTGTAGAACAACCAACTAGTAATCCAAGTAAAAGTATTGAAAAAAGTATTGTTATCTTTTTCATAATGATTCCATGTATCCAATATTTATAAACAGATTTAACTAAAGAAAATTGTGAGTAAATAATCACTGCTTCTGTTGATATACATTCTTGATGATACCTGACACTTACGTTGTGCGTTCTTGTGCTCTTACAGAGTCTACGTAATTTGAAGTAGTAAAGTTTAATGCTGTTTTTTAATAAATTCCTCAAACGAATTATGAGACTGAATTTCAAGTTCTTCAAATTTCTCGTTGAGTTCGTCTTCTAGGAGTTTTGTGTCTTCTTGTGGAAGTAATTTCATGTATAGTAGCATAATTATTTCATCATCATAGATTCCAACATCTAAACACCTATTTGCAAATCTCTCGATTTCTGAAGATAATAAAGGATTTTTCCTTAAAGAAAATCTTCTTAGAAATTCTATTCCTTCTCTGGATAGATATCCTGAAGAGAGAGCATATGCTGCCTTTTTACCCTCAAAAAATTCTTCTTTTTCAATTTCATGTACATAAAGCAAATAAGAAATAAAATCTTCTAGAAGTTCTGAGAAAACAACTTTTGATTTGTATTCTAAAAATTCTTCTTGTTTTGTTTTTTTAATATAGTCTCTAAAAGTGATGAAATGTTTTAATACTACATCTTCAATGATTTTACCACAATAAATATCTACTTTTTTAGAATATTTCCATCTCTCTTTTGTAGCAGAACCATCTCCGAGTTTGGGAGCTTTTCTTTTAAGCGTCCTTTTATCTCTTTCGTATATTGTTTCTCGAATATATAAATAACCTCTTTTTTGTTTAAGAGATGAACGTTTTTCCCAAAGCATAGTTATACAATATATTAATGTTTTAAAAGCTCTTGTTGTCTAATTTAAAATAACAATTTCAGGGGGATAAAAAACTACTTTTTTAGAAATAATTAAGTGAAAATTTATAAGAAATACTTTTCATGGTATACTATGAAACTTCAAGAAGCAATAACAAAAGATATTTTTAGTAAATTTCTTTATTCTTCTTCGCTTAAATATAGTGAGCTTTGGAATAAAAAAATATGTTCTTCATCACATTTTGATTATTATTTTAAGAAAATACTCGAAGAAGATTTACTCATAAAAGAAGGAGAGTATTATACGTTATCAAATAAAGGACAGTCATATATCTCTGAGTTAGATATTAAAGAAATTACTTCAAAAAAAAGGCCTCTTATTTGTAGTTTTTTGTTAGGAAAAAGAGAAAAAGATGAATTATTAATTCAACAGAGATCAAAACAACCTTTCAAAGATTACCTTAGTGTTCCTGGAGGTAAAGTAGAATATGGTGAAACAACTAAAGAATGTGCATTAAGAGAATTTAAAGAAGAAACTGGACTTACTTGTCAAGCAAATCTCAAAATTATTGCTGAGACCATAACTTATGACGTAGATTCTAAAGAAATTATACACCATATGATAGGATATTATTACTTAGGTGAAGACATTTCCGGTGATTTGATATCAGAGACCAAAGAAGGTAAAAATATGTGGATTTCCCTTGATAAATACAATGAAACATTAAGATTTCCAGAATTAGATACTATTTTACCTAAAATACTTGACATGGAAAACTCAGTTGATGAATTACTTATTAAGAGATATTCTAAACATGGTGTTATTGAATCTTATGACATTGAGAAAAATTAAGTTAAGTTGCTTTAAGCAACATCTAAAACTTTTTTTAATATGATGGAATTAATAATAGAGAAAATAATATATGTTCCAAGCCATCCAAATGTCCAACCAAAAATTGGAAATGTGAAAAATTCACCAAATTCTCCAAATACTTGTGAGATAAATGAAAATACCACAAGAAGGGGAATCATTGTAATTAAAAGAATTTTTGGATTCATTGCATGTTTGATGTTTTCCATGTTTTTTTTCATAATTTCTTGTTGAATTGCTTGAGCTTTTTGAGGATTTTTTCCTTTAATATGCTCTCTCATTTTCTTTTGAAGTTCTTTCATTTCAGCTCTTAGAGCCTTAATTTTTACTTGATCTGAGAATTTTTTATTAACTAATGTTGTAAAAAGAGCAACAAGAAGAGTAACTAAAAAAATATCCATAGTAGGTGATCCTGTAAGAGGAAACATGATTCCTGCAACTTCATTTTGAGTTAAAATTGTAGTTGCTGTATCATTGATTGTTTGATTAATTGTATCATTCATTTTACTATATTATATATTAACTATATGTTAAGTGTTAGTATTTTAAACAATTAAGTTTTTAAAAATCTTTGTCGTGACTAAAGTATGGATTTATCTCGACAAACTAATTTTTTAAATAATTATGGAACTTTAACTAAAGATAATTATTCTATGAAAATATGTATTGTTGGATGTGGGGGTAGTGGTTCACCATTAGCAGAATTATTAGTTAGAGGAGGTTTTACAACAATTACATTAATTGATTTTGATGTTATTGAAAAAAGCAATTTACAAAGACAATTATATCTACCTGAAAATATAGGTAAATTTAAAGCTGAAGAATTAAAAAAAAGATGTTTAAGTATTAATCCTGAGGCAACCATTACTTCTGTTATTGATCAGGTAAGAAAAGAAAATGTAGATTTGTTACTCTCAGAACAAGATTTTATTTTTGATGCCACAGATAATTTTGAGACAAGATTTATTATTGATAACTATGCTAAGAAACATAATACTTATTGGATGTATTTAGGAGCAGTTAGAGCAGAAATAATTTGTTCATTAATGAAAGGAAAAAAATCTCATTTTGATAAAATCATTTCAAAGCAGGCAGAAAATGAAGATTGTTCCGTAGGCGTTTTAGGATCTACAACATTTATTGGTGCATCAATTACATATACTGAGTTTTTAAAATATTTAGTAATGGGAGAAAAATATGAAAGTAAGTTGATAAAATTTAATATCTGGAATAATAAGTTTTTTGAAGTTAAAATATAAGAAAATATTAGTTTTGACACTAATATTTTTAGTTAAACAATTATACTTTTTTAAGAGCATAATGTCCAGTTCCAATCATTGCAAGACCTACATACATTGAAGCCATAATTAATCTAATTAAACCATTCATCATCTCTGCAGGATCCCAAATTGGATGTGCTAAGACAATTGCTCCTAACATAATTAATGCTAAGATAATTGTACCTAATTTGTAAAAGTATCCTGATAAAAGAGCTAAACCTCCCCCTAATTCTCCTAAAGCAACTAAAAGTGCTAGGATAAATGATCCACCTAAATAAGTGTCTGCAAATCCTTGTAATCCTGTTAATTTCATAATACCAAAAACTGTAAAAAATATTCCTGAAATTAACCTCATGGTGAGTAATGCTATATCTGAGCTGTTTTTCATGTAATATATAAAGAACTTTAAAACTAATAAAGATAATGGTTTAAGTGTTAAGGAAAATATTTAAAAAGAATTAGTATGAAAAAGATAATTTTAATGATTTTGCTTCTTTTTCAAGGTTTGAGATGAATTCATTGTACATTTTGTCTGCTGATTTTTTATCTTCATGTACAATTGTTACTCCAAATTCCCCTGCTGCTTTGTAAGTAATATCAAATTTATCATAATTAAATACTGAATGAGCGTTTGAAATTGCTAGTTTTACTTCTTCTACTCCTTCTTTTGCAGTTGATACTAATTTAAAGTGTTTTTTGATTGTTACTTCTTCAGGTTTAATTCTATCATTGATGAATTTTAGAAAAGATTCTCTTTGTTGTTTATCTAAATCAGTAAACATCTCAATTTTAGTATTATCGAGCATTACTTCATATAATGATTCAAATACTGTTTCATATTCTTCAAAAATTGGTTCATATGTTTTTTCAAATAAATCATCTTTAGTCATTGAGAGTTCTTTTGCAGCATCTTCGTACATTTTTTCTGCAAATTCTTCTTTTTTAATTGTCTCAAGTTTTTGATTTCTCATAATAACTGATACTCTTCTTAAAGATACATCAATTCTATTTTTTGATTCATCAACTCTAATTACTTTACAGACAATTTTTCTTCCTTCTTCTACGTGGTCTCTTAAATTTCTAATTCTTCCAGGAGCAATTTCTGAGATTGTTAAAACTCCTTCTTTTTCAAATTCTTCAATATCTACAAATACTGTATTTCCACCACTAATTTTTTTAACGCTGCAATATACAATATCATTTACTTCAGGAAAACCATCTTTTGTGTATAACATAGTAAAACTAAGAGATGACTTTTTAAAAGGATTTGCTATTTAGCCTAATAAAAATTAAAGTTTTCTGAGTCCTTTACTAATATATTCTTGCGATTTTTTATGTTTATTTTTTTTAATTTTTTTTTCTAAAATGGTTTGCGATTCCTTAATTTGTTTAGTGTCCATACCTAGTTCTTTTTGAATTGATGTTAATTGAATTAATGAAATAATCTCTTCTTTTTTAGTAATAATAAAATTTGAATAGATAGAAATTCCATATTTCCTTGCAAATCTTGTATTTTGATTCATTCTTGCAATATCTTTTGTGAGTATTACTCCTTGTTGTTTCATAAAATTTAGAGAATGTATTATTCCAATATTTTTTTCTTTTGCAAATTTACAAAGAACATGATTTAAACCAGAGTTAAAATGATGAATAAAATCAAATTTTACTTTGAACCTTGAGGTATGAGGATCGAGAAGAAAATCAATTTGAGTTTGTTCTAAAAAGAATCTATTTACCTTATTTAATCCTCCTTGACCAATAATAATATCAAAATCTTGTTTTAGTTGGTTGATTATTCCTTGAGTAGTATTATCAATTGCATTAAGAGTTATTTGGAGTGCTGAGTATTCAAAGTTTTTTGAGTTTACTAGTTGTTTGAGTTTAGATATATGTTGTTTGTTTTGATCTTTTTGTTTTGTTAGTGTTAGAGAAAAAAGAGGAATAGAGGTTTGATTTTTATTTTTACATTCTTTTGATATATCTTCATAATTTGAAGAATATTTTACTAAAGTATACATAGATATGTTAATTATTTCTCATTTATAAATATCTTGTGTTTAATATGAACAAGCCAAAAAATATTTTTTATTTATTTCCGATCTTGATTTATATGACAAAGAATAGCTTATTAGGTTCTTATCTTCAAAACAAAAAGTATGGTAATTTTCATAGTAGTAAAAGAAATCACCATTTGGATAACTACTTTTCTTCCCTTTTGTAGCAATATAACAATTGTCTTTTTCTTCAATTTGAATTAAAGAACCTTGATCCCACGAATACTCTTCTACTTGTTTAAGCAACATTTTTTTTAATCCATCTAATGTTAAAGTATAATTTTCAAACGCTTCAAAAATGATTTGTTCTGGATTATCACAATTACAAGTAGTTTTTGATTCATTTATTACTAACAAAATATCGTTTGGAAAATCTTTTTTTTTAATTTTTAATAATTCTAATTCATTAGCTTTTACACTTAAATTTATTGCAAAATTATGACCCTGAATATCATGAGAATTAGTAGAGTAAATATCACTTATATTACAAAAATAACTTGAAGATGATGTACTATTTAGTTTAGAAAATAATTTATTTTTAGTTTCATTAAGTAATTTTAAAGATTCTAATTCTTGTTCATTTTCTTTTGTAGATTCCAAATTTTTTAATTCTTCTTCTTTATCGGAAGTACTATTATCAATAGTTTCAGAACATCCAGAAAATAAAAATAGTATAAAAAATACTAATATAAATTTCATAATTTACTCATAAATAAAGAGTATATAAATATTTTTCACTTAATTATTTAAATTCACAATTGTTAATTAGTATTATGGTAAGTGTAGATGAAGTAAAATCCATTATTGAAAATTATTTAGAAGGGTCTACTGCAGTAGTCAATAACCCTAGAGGAGATGATGTGCATTTTGCAGTAGAAGTTACTTGGTCTGGATTTAAAGGACTTACAAGAATTGAACAACAAAGAAAAGTATATGCTGCATTTAATAATGATTTTGCTGAATGCGGAATGCCTCTTCATGCACTTCAAATGAAATGTATTGTACCAGACACAAATTAAATAATAAAAAAATGAACGAAGAATTAAAACAAGAAATTGATACATTAATTGAATCTGATTCAATAGTACTTTTTATGAAAGGAGATAAAGCAATGCCAATGTGTGGTTTTTCAAGACATGTATGTCAAATTCTCAATGAACTTGGAGTTGAATATACCTCAGTTAATATTTTAGAGAGTGATGATTTAAGATCAGGATTAAAAGAATATTCTCAGTGGCCAACATTTCCCCAATTATATGTAAATAAAGAATTTATAGGTGGTTGTGATATTGTTGATGAAATGTACCATTCTGGAGAGTTATCTGAATTATTAAATAAATAAGTTTATATATATATACAGGAATGCATATGGATGAGAATCAATGGTAATAGTATTAAAAGATAACGAACATATTTGAAAGTTAGTAAAACTCATGTTTATAAAACAGATTTTATTTATTTTTTCTACCAACAGAAGAATTCGCTACTCTTCTTTGGGGTAAAGCCTCCCTCGAGGATCCTTTCTTGACTATGACCACAAGTCTTGCATGATTGAATAGGGTTAGTGTTTGGAGGCTCCATAATTCTACTTAAGTATATAAATTAAAACATATATTCTATTCTATGAGCAAATTACCATTTAATTCTGTTAAATACACTATTGAAGGAGAAGTTATTACTTCTAAAAAAGTAAGTGAACAAGATATTATTGGATCTCTTTATTCTCAAAGCGAAGGTCTTCTAGACGAAGAACTTGAACTTGCAAATCTCTATAAATTTGGAAAAATTGGCAGAATAAAAGTTAGTTTTTCTAAGAAAGGAAAAAATTTTATCTCTATTTTTTCAATACCTACTAATTTATCGAAAATGGATGTTGCATTAGTTGGTGCTGCATGTGAGAGTGTTGATAAAGTAGGAAATACTCAGGCATCAATTAAAATAATTAACATTGAAGATAATCAAAAATTAAAGAGAAAACAAGTAATCCATAGAGCAGAAGAATTATTTAAATCAATTAAAGGATCATTTGATTCAACATTAAATATTAAAGAAAAAATCCAAAATAAAATCCTCTCAAAAAATGTTGTAGAATATATTCAAGGTGAAGTATTTGGGGGAGAGGATGTTTTAGAGAGTGAAGAAATTATTTTAGTTGAAGGCAGATCTGATGTAATTACTCTTCTTAAAGCAAACTATTCCAATGTATTATCATTTGATGGTTCAAAATTACATCAAGGAGCAGTTGATTTAGCAAGAGGAAAAAAAATAATATTATTTTTAGACGGTGATAAAAGTGGACTTGAATTCTCTAAGGAACTCCAGAAGAAATTGGAGGTATCAAGTATTGCTTTTGCACCTAAAGGAAGAGAAGTCTCAGAATTAAGTTTACCTGAAATAGAAAAAGCTTTGAAAAATAGAAAAGAAATAACTCCATTAAAAAAAGGAGCTAATAAAGAAGTAGAAGTAAGTATTGAACCAATAAAAAAGAATTATTTCACTAAAAAAGAATTTGATAAAGCCCAAGAAGCAATAGAATTAGTAAAAGATAGAAGTGAGTTTGTTGTACTTGGCAGATATCTTAAAGAAACACAAAAAGGAGATGTATCATCAATATTGAGCACTGAAATCAAAAAAGGAAAAATGTTAATATTTGATGGTATTTATGAGACTTCTATGAATAAAAAATTAAAAGATTCTACGTATGAAGTAATTTTATGTAGACGTAAATCAAATTTAAAACAATTTTCTAAACATGTATTATCATTTACTGAATTTGATAAATTAAGTGAATAAATTTCCACAAGAAATTTATACTATTTTTAATAAAGACAATAGAGTGTTCTGGATAGAAATTATTATTTTAAGAGTAATATAATGTGAGATACATATTCTAATAGAGTTTATAGTTTTCAAATAAATAAATAAATTACATAGAATACTATTTTACTACTATTTACTTTCTTTCCACAAGAAATATTAGGTCTAAATTATTTATTTTATAATGCCTGCTCAATTCTAAATTTAAAAATAAAATAAATAATTTGAAATATTATTATTTTAGATAATATCTCGACAAATAATCATGTTTTCTCTATACTCCATAAAAAGTTCTATTTTTAAGAATACGTTAGACCTTAATTTCTAGTGGAAAATGGAAAAAACCATTTTGTGGTAAAAAAATGTCCAAAAAGACGAATTAAGTAGTTTTTGTCTAAAAGGAGTAAAAATAAGCGTTTTTTAGACTAAATTAAACAGTATTTTGTCTTTGTCTAAACAATGTCTAAACTTAGACAAGACTTAGACACTAGAAAAAAGACTGCAAAAATACATTAAAAACATAAGAATACGGTGAAAAAAGACAAAGATTAGAATTAGACATACAAAAATTAGACAAAGGTTAGACAAAACTAAGATAGACAAAAAATAGACAAAATAGAGAAAAAATAAGTATAAATTAGGCTAAAAAGACATTCAAGATAGTAGTTGTAATAAATCGACTCAATAGTAGAAATTGCATGTGGAACTTTTCTTTATTAATAATTAATAGAATAAAAGTAAATAGTTAAGAGTAAATTATTTATAATTGCAAAAAAGGATACTATTATGGATTATTTATACCATGGAAGTTCAAGAAAGTTGAGAGGCGAGTATTTGCTTCCACATAAAGGAGATGACTCTGAAGAAAGACCTGAGAATAATTTACTCGCAGTATATGCAACAGATCATAGAGAACTTGCAATAATTATGGCACTTATTAGCTGTGAGGATATTTTAGGTGGTAGTATTGATGAATACTATGAAGATGGAAGAGTAAATGCTACACTTTATGGAGGGTTTCCAAAACAAGAATATATTTATCTACACTATTTACCTATTGAAGGTTTTTCTCAAACTAAGATAGACAAACATCAATTTGTAAATCCCAATAAAGTTAAAGTAGTAAAGACAGAGAAAATAAAAGTTAAAGAATGTAAAAATTTAATTAAACTAGCATCTAAAGAAGAGACTATTTATTGGTCTAGAAAATATAATATAACTTAAATTACTGTAAGTACAATAGTTTTTTGCTAAGAAACTCTATTTTGTTTATTTTAAGGATTTATTATTATTATTTTTATTTTTATTATTATAAATATTGATGAATTATTTGAGAAGTTAAGATTCTTTGGAAATAAAGTTTTCTTCTTATAATAATACATTATCAAAATTTGTATTTTTATTAGATGTTTTTCTCTAAATGGATATTTATAGTTATGATATTATTTTTTCTAAAGGGATATTCTAAACTTTTAACCATCTTATTTTTCTACATAATAATGCTGTAATTATAATTATCTTAATTAATGTATTTGATCATGTATTTAATTAAATAAATATTAAGGATCTCCTTTTCTAAGTTAAAAACTCTTCTCTATCTTATTCTAAGATTAGTTTAAACTCTTTTTTTATGTTTTTTATTCTTGTGTTTCTTGTTGTTACTTTGAGTAGCGTCATTTATAAATAAATATATATTATATTATATATATAGTTTTATTAATAGTATAAGTATATGAGTAAAAAGTTCTTATGGAAATACATAGTGTTTGAAAAGAGACTTGATAAGGTTCATAAATAATTAGCTATTGTTTTTATTAGGTTTGAGTTATCATGATATGTTAAAAAAATGATTTTGATATATTTAGATAATTAGCTAGATACTGTATTGAGCAACTACTTAATATGTTAAATAATAAATAAAATGATTAAAGATAGTATTAGAATAGAATTTGAGATGGAACAACAAATGTCTCCACAGGCAAAAAGACTCAGTGATGAGTATTATGAATTAAAATTACAACTGAGGTTTTCTTATTTTGATGATAATGAATTACACAATGATGTTATTAAAGAAAAAAGAGATAAGTTTGGAAATATTGTTTTAGATGAACACAATAATCCTGTTACATTTAAGCAAAAAGCTATTTTGAAAAAATTTGCTAAAACAATTGAGAAAGAATTTTCAGGTATAAATAAAGTAGAGGAATTACAAAATGGATATGATTTTTTCTTTGGATCTTTAGGAGAGATGAGTAAGATTTCTAGATATTTTAACAAGTATCATTTAGTTGAAGTTAAACACTCAAAAAAAATTGTAGGGAGAGATTCTCTGAAATTTAAAGATATTTGGAGACATACACTTCTTGTTAATGTATTAAACTTACAAGTTGGAGATAAAGTGAGAATTAAAGGTGTAGAGTATTATATCAAAGCTTTTAATAAAAAAGAATTGGTTTTAAGAGAATGGGAAACAGGTGCTAAAGAAGTAGTTACTTATTCAAAAATTAGAGAATACTTTGAATTGCTTGAAAAGAATGCATGGAGTAAATTTGGAGGAAAATCAGATTCCTCTTTAGATAATAATTAATTTTGGATAATTAATTCTTGAGAGTTTATTATTAAGGTTTTATTTTTATTTAACTCTTATATAGTCTTTTATTCTATTCTTATTTTTTATCATATTATTACTTTATTACTTTATTTCTTATTTTGTTTTGTTTTGTTTTGTTTTTCTATTTATTTTGTTTTTTATTAGTGTTTTTATTAGTATTTTTAATAGTGTTTTTATTTTGACTTAATTTGATATGTTTTTGTTTTTGTTTTAATTTTGCTTTTAGTTTTAGTTTTAGTTTTACTTTACTTTACTTTGTTTATATTCTTCTTTGTTTAAGGATATTTCTTTGTTATTGTAGTAACTATTATTTTTATTTTTCCACAAGAAATTTCTACTTGTTGTTTTGTTTTTTTATGATTTCTTATGGAATAAGTACTCTTATTTGGTATTTTTAGCCTGATTTAGACAGTTCTCTGAAAATATAGTTTCCAGTAGAAATCAAGGGGTCTCTCTTTTGCAGATGGAGATTTATTTATTTTTACTTTTAAAGTACAATTAATCTTTAAAAAATAGAATTTTATTTAGTAATTATGTATAGAGCAAGTTGTTCAGGTGGAAAAAAAGGTTTTTTAGCACTTGAAGCTCTCATTGGAACAATACTTAGTGTTGTAGCTTTGGTTTTTTTATTCTCTTTATTTTCAAATTTATTGCCTACTGATGAGAATGAAGTTATTGCAACTAAAAATGCAGAGTCAATAGTTAATTTTGTAAATTATTTTCAAGAAGACCCAAACTATGCTTCTCTTGAAAATTGTTATAATATTTTACAATTAAATTATCAAACTTTTTTTCAGTATGTTGAAGAGGGAAAAGAAAATTATATTTATTTAATATCAAAAGAAGGAGTTTACTTAATACCATTTTCAAAATTACCTTTGTTTTATGATCAAGTTGAAGATAATAATTATAATTTCAATGATTATTACTTAGTTGAAAAATTTGAGAGAGAAGTATCTCTTTTTTATGATAATACTGATAAAACTTCATATAAATTTTTTACAGATTTTTTTTTTATATCAGATGAATTAAATTTAGAACTTGAAAAAATATCAAATACTGATGAAAAAGAATTTTATTTATTGAAACCACAAGTAACATATACAGAAGATAAAATATTTTCATATTTACCTTTTATTGCAGATGAATCTAATGGTTATGATGTTTCCTTATTTGAGAATGAGTTTATTTTTAGTGATAATTTAGAATATTTATCCAACCCATTTTACTTAGTGTATTCAAATAATAATCTAATAGGTGATACTATGTTATTTATCACAAACTCAAAGTATACTATTCCTCAAATAAAAAATAATTTATGTTCTCAAAAATATTTTTCAAATATTGTATTTAGTTCATTTTATGAAAATGCTGAAAATATAGATAAATTTGATTATAATAATTTTGAAATAATATTTGAAGATTTTATTAGTAAAGAAAATACCTATTCATTTAGTTGGAAAAATAGACCTATTTGTAAAAAAAATTCAATTGAAACAAATTGTAAGGATATCTTAATACTTGAGGATTTAGAATATTATCAAGATAAAAATTTTGAAATAACTTATAAGGATTTTATTGTTGAATTAAAAGCATTATTAAAAGATAAATCTTTAAATATTAATACTGGAGATTTAGAAATAAAAAATATTATACCTTTAACTTCTAATGAAATAGCATCATCTAAAATCTACTTTAATGATATTTTTACAAGACTTGATTTTTCTGATATTGATAAAAGTAAACTAGATGATAAAGATTATCTTAAAATAAATAATTTTTTTGATATTACTCAATTTAATAATGATGAAATTAATGGTTGTGAACACTCATATTGTAATTTACTTAAAATGAAAAATAATATTTTTTACTTCTACACTGGAGGTGTCGAAGAATCAGGATTTATTTTTAAAGAAATAGATAACTTAGATCAATTAAAATATTATTCTTTTAATGAATTATTTTTAAGAAAAAAAGAAATTTTAATTGATGATGAAATATCTTATAACTTGTATTTTAATGGAAAAATAGTAGAATATGAAAAATTTACACCAGAACAAAAAGGACTATCAATTCCATTTTATGATGATCCAGAATTAGAACCTTATGCATATAGATTTGTTTTAGATAATATTATTAAAGAAGGAGAAGAATATTCTATTGAAGTATTTCTGAGTTCTTATCAGTTTAGAAGAATTCAAGAGTTAAATGAGGTGGAAGAATGAATAAAAAAGCAGATATTACTTTTCTTACAGTAATTATTCTTACAAGTATTATATCTTTTGGAGTTGTAGGTCTTTATATTATTGAAACAAATGAAATAGTATCAACTTCAAAAGACGACGTTTTATGCAATACATTAATCCAATTGAAAGGAGATAATTTATATTCGCTAGTTGATTTATTTTATCAAATTAATACAAGATGTAAAGTAGATTCAATTTCAATTGATTCTGAGAATGAAAATGAAGTATTTAAAAAACTTGCAGATTCTTCAGTTAGTTGTTATGATAGATATGGTAAAGGAGAATTTGATTTTTTAGAAAAATATAAGGCAGAAGGAAATTGGTGTTTTTTATGTGGAAAAGTTAGTTTTGAAAATAATGTCGATTTTAATGCAAATTATTTCGATTTTATAGAATGGACAAAAAAAATATCTTTACCAGAAAATGACTCAATTTCATATTATGATTATACTAATTTTGTTTATAGTTCAGTTAATGAAGATAATATTGGAGAACTAGAATCTTTAGAAGAAGATATTTCTAGTTTAATTAGTGAAGTTTCCGAGGGAGACTTTCCGGAGTTAATGGATGTTTCATTATTAACATTAGAAAAATATCAAACAATTGTTGATTATCAATTAAAAAATTTTGATTCTTCGCAAACATATTATGTAACTTATAGATATGATAGGTTACCTAATATTGATGATAGATTACAAGATGCAGGAGATGCAGCACAAAGTGCAATTATTGGTGGTTTAATAGCTTCAGCAGGTACTGAAATAGCATTAGGATTTGTAACAGGTGGTGTTGGTTTTATTAAAGCATCTTTAACAATTTCTTCTAAACTGCTAGTTATCAGTAAATTAAATACTATATTTAGTAAAATGAAAAATTTTGTATCCTATTCAAAAGTTGAAAAAAGTTCAGATTATTTAGGCAATACTATTACAATAAGTTCAACTGTAGGTAAAACAGTTAAAATATCAGAAAAATTAACTAAATTCAACCCAACCCCTGATGATTTGAGAGGATTTTCAGAATTACTTAAATTAGATTCAAAATATGCAGAATTAGGAAATAGATTTAATAATATTGCTGATTTTATGGATAAAAAAAAAATTAAAAGTTTTAATGATTTAGATAAAGTTTCTTTAGATAAAGAAATTATCGAAGATATAAAATATTTTGTTAAAGCAGATATACCTGCATCTGAAGGAGCAACAGCTCAAAAATTACAAGAACAAGTAAAAAATATGCAGTCTTTTGCATCTGATGATATTTTAAAATTAAGTTCAAATGATCCTAGTTTTATTTCAAAATCAATGCAGACTATAAAAAATACTTTAAGGGCAACAGCATTTGGAACAGGTGCTTTTTTAGGATTAGTTTATGAAGAAGATGATAATCCTTATAATCAATATGTAGATATTATGACTCAAGAAGAATTTTATAGAAATTGTGGTTTCCCTGCAGGGACAGATCCTATAAATTAATTTTTCTTTTCATAAACTCCTATATCATACACATAATATTTATATAGTATTTTTAAGATTATTTTTTATGGAGAGAACAA
>CAKZOW010000140.1 GCA_937138345.1 uncultured archaeon
AAAGAAGAGTTTGAACCACATTTATAAATAATGATTGGTTTATTACTATTATGACAAATACACAAGATTTTGAAGATTTTGTTTTTGAACAAGCACTTGAAAATGCAGTTTCTTTTAAAGGAAAAGCAAACCCTAAAGCTCTTATTGGAAAATGTATGCCAAAGTTTCCTGAAATGAAGCAACAAATGGGGGAATTTATGCCAAGACTCAATGCTGTAGTTGAGCAAGTTAATTCAATGTCTTTAGAAGAACAAACTGAGAAATTACTTTCCTTAAAACCTGATTTTTTAGAAAAGAAAAAAGAAAAAAAGGAACCTAATAAAACAGATGGTCTGCCTAAGTTAAAAAATACTGAGAATGGAGTTGTTGTTAGATTTCCACCTGCACCTTCTGGTCACCTGCACCTAGGACACTTATTTGGAATTGTAGCAAATTATGAACTTAAGAAAAAGTTTGGTGGTAAATTTATTTTACGTTTTGAAGATACAAACCCGGAGAATATTGATATTAAAAATTATGAGAAAGTAATTGAGGATGTAAATTGGATTACTGATAATGGAGTTGATGAAATTTTTTATCAATCAGATAGAATGGAGCTTTATTATAAATATCTAAGAACATTATTTGAAATTGATCAATGTTATGTAGATCAAACTGATCCTGAAACATTTAAAGCACTCACTGATGCGAAAGAGCAAAGCACTTATGCTAAGATGGGGCGTGAGGAGCAATCTAAATTGTTTGAACAGTTTATGAAAGGAGAAATTGAAGGAGTTATTAGAGCAAGAGCTGATCTTCAAAATAAAAATCCTGCACTTAGAACTTTCCCTCTTGCTAGGGTTAATAAAAATGCCCATGCAAGAGCCGGAACAAAGTATAGTGTTTGGCCAAATTATAATTTTGCCTGTGCAATTGATGATTCTCTTATGGGACTTACACATGTTGTTCGTGGAAAAGATTTAGAAATTGGTGAAGAGAGACAAAAAATGATTCACAAATCTTTGGGATTAGAATCGCCGGAGTATTATCATTATGGAAGACTAAAATTTGAAGATGTTGAATTATCTAAGTCTAAACTTACTGAACTTATCGAGAGCGGGAAATATTCTGGTTGGGATGACCCTAGAGTTCCTTCTATTTTAGCATATAAAAAAAGAGGTTATAAAGCAGAAGCATTTAGAAAATTAATTATGGCTCTTGGAATATCAAAAAGAGATTCAAGAATCACATCAGAAGAATATCACAAGCAATTGGATTTTTTCAACAAACAGATTTTAGAAAAAGAAGCTACAAGATTTTTCTTTGTTCACAATCCTAAGAAAGTTCATATCAAAAACATTGGTGCAGTTGACTTTGATGAAATTATTTTACCAAAACATCCTGAAGATAAATCCTTTGGAAATAGAGTATTTGGAGTTCAAGCAGACTATATTATTGACTCCTTGGATTTTAATAATTTTGAAGTTGGAGATCATTTTAGACTTATGCATTTTGCAAATTTTAAAGTAATTTCTAAAACTGACGATTTACTTGGAGTTGAATTTATTTCAAAAGATTATTCAAAAGACTTTGGAGCTAAGAGAAATATTCATTTCTTACCTGTTGGAGCTACAGAAGAAGCCTCACTTGTTATGCAAGACAATTCAAAAATTAAAGGTTTAACTGAAGAATTAGGTAATTTGAAAGTTGATGAAGCAATTCAATTTGAGAGATTTGGATTTGTTAGATTTGATAGAGAAGACAATGAAGTAAGAGTATTTCATTATACACACCAATAAAAATGGAAGATAAAGAACAACAATTATTAGCACATAAAAAAGCCTTCGATGAAATTATTAAAAAATATAATTTTGCAGAAGAAGGAAGAGCTCAAGAGCTAGCTAATTTTTTAGCTAAACCAAACCAGCAAATTTCACATAAGGAATTTGCACAGCTTTTTGGAATGAGCGAAGAAGAAGCACAAATATTTTTATCGTTTATTCAAAAAGGTTTAGACTTTAAACGAGAAATGCATTAGTTAAAAACTAATAATAAAAATAAATTTATTTCTCTTTATCTTCTACTTGATTTTTTATTGACTTGAGTTCATCTTCGTCTTCATCTACAAATAAGAATTTTGAGATTTTTTTCATCTTTGATTCTTTTTTT
>CAKZOW010000141.1 GCA_937138345.1 uncultured archaeon
GGTATAGCAACTACTGGGAGTTTTGGTTCTGGAAGTGTTCTTGCAAATTGGTATGGACTTCATGGTACAGGAACTTGTGGGAGTTCAGGAACGCCAGGATCAGCATCACTTGTAGCAGGAGAAGGTTATTGGTTAGATTTTGTAATGAATGAGTGGGGTGGAGGACAATTAGCTCAGCTCTGTATTCGTGAAGGAGGAGGATATCAAACTTTTACTACATCTAACTTTCCAAATCAAATTTTTGCTAGACAATATGTTGAAACAGATCCACTGCTCTCTAATATCTCAGAAGAAATAAACTATGCAAGTATTGATGAAGTATCACTTACACCATCACATCTAGCAACCCAATTTGTACTACAAAATCAATCAATTAGAGTAAATACTACAATTCAATGTATTGGTCCACCTGGAACAAATTGCGGGAATATTACAATAGAATTAACACAAAATACTTCAGGAACCTTCTCTCAAACTCCTACAATTTCATCAGTGCCACTATGGACATCAAGTACTCAACCACAGGCATGTAATTCATTAAATGTTGGGAGTATGTGTTCTGCATCTTTTATGATTAATGCTACAGGAAATATTGGAGACTTTTATTATATTAGATTAGAGACACAATCAGATGATTTAGCTATTAACAAAATAAATTCCTCGATAATCACACTAAGAATTATTGATTCAAATATTGTATCTTTTAATCAAAGTATCTATGATTTTTCACCTTTTGAAAAAGATACTGGAAATAAAAATACAACACTTCAAGTTGTATCAAATATAGGTGATAATACCAATATTCAAGTAAGTTGTACAAGTGGTGATTGTTCTACAATAACTCATACATTTACAAATGGAATTTCATTACTTGAAGGAAACTCAGAACCAATAGTATTTACTTGTGATGATACTTCTTCTGGAAATTATTCTGCACTATTTACAGTTCAATCATCAAGTAATCCTTATAACTCAACAATTGAAGTAAATTGCAGTGTTAATCCAATTTATGGTCCTATGACATCATTATTGTTAAACCCAACACCACTCTCAACGATAAATGTGGCTCAAAATCAAAGTTTTAACTTAGAAGCTCAAGTTAACTGTACTGGACTTTGTGGAACTCTTAGTGCTTATGCAATTCGTGGAGTAAGTAACTGGTTTGACCCAGACTTTTTATTTAGAAAACAAATAAATATTGATATCAATACAGCAACACCTACAAATTATCAAATATTCCTAAACTTTGATTCAACAGATTTAGGTTCAGACTTCAAATGGAGTAATGAATGTAGAGATATTAGATTTGTTGATGGAAGCACTGAGCTTGATTACTGGATTGAAGAGTGTGACACTATCTCAGAAACTCTTAATGTATGGAT
>CAKZOW010000142.1 GCA_937138345.1 uncultured archaeon
TAGAAGTTGAATGTGACACTCTATTAAAACCACCCATTGCAGGGTTTGAACTTTTTGTGAGTTCCATGTAGATATATAAGGATATGACTATTTATGAAGTTAAGTGTTAGTATCTTTTTTAAATAAAAACAAACTCATTATTCTATGAATACCTATCGAAGAAATTTTTCTCAAGCAAAAGGGAGTAAAAAAAAACAATCTCCAAGTAATATCGAATACTTTAAAAAAAAATATCAACGGGATTTTGGAGAAAATATCTTTGATAAAATAATGATGAATAAAAATTCATTAGAAAAAAATCAATTTATTAGAGTAAATACCTCCAAAGTTTCCATAGAGCAAATAGAAGAATTTATGCAAAAAGAAGGAATTAAATATGAAAAAACATTCCTACCTAATTTCTTTAAGGTCACTAAAACGCCGTACTCCCTAGCTTCTTCTCCCGAGCATTTACTCGGATGGTATTATCTGCAAGACCTAGCATCTGGAGTCCCTATTAATTGTATCGATTGGTCTGATATTTTTTCTCAGAAAAAATCAACGCAAGACTCCAAGGCTACTGACGCACAGGATAAATCTAAAAGTCTTCGAGTATTAGATTTATGTGCATCTCCGGGATCAAAAACTACTCAAATTTGTGACACATTAGAGAGGTTAAATATTCCATATTCCCTGTATGCAATTGAACCTCAACAAAAACGTCTAACTCGTCTAATGAATAATATTCAAAAAATGAGGCTAGAGAATGTTCAAGTCTTTCAAGAGTTTGGAGAAACACTAAGAACTAGAGATTTAAGTTTGCCTAAAGGAGAGGATGGAAACTTTGATGTCATATTAGTTGACGCACCCTGTTCTGGAAACATCATCGGAGATAGAAATTGGCTTCAAAAAAGAAATGAAAAAGGAATATACGAAAATTCTGCACTTCAAAAAAAGATTTTGGCTAACGCTAAAACAATGCTAAAAGAAGACGGAATTATGATATATTCAACATGTTCTTTAGAAATTGAGGAAAACGAAGAAAACATTAATTATGCTATCAGAGAATTAGAAATGAAAACAATAGACATCACATTAGAATTACCCTTTGACACCACACCAGTAACTAAAGGAAAAGGTGGAAACTTTGATAAGAATGTTAGTAAATGTATAAGATTCATGCCTCATATTAGTAAAACTGAAGGGTTTTTTGTTGGTGTCTTGAAGAAATGAAAGAATTTCTAATTAAGGAAAATGTAGAGAAATTTAATATAAAAGCAGAGAATTACTCCCTAAAACATAGAGTTAATTCGCTTGGAAGATTAACTCATAAAGATATTACTACTTCTAATTCTTCAGGAATTATTCTACAATACAAAGGATTAGACAGTGCAGTATTAGGATATGAAATGAGTAATGATCAAATGAAATGTGAATCAATACAAGGAGGAATTAGAAGGTTTAGAGAATTGGTCGCTATTGAATGGCATAAAGTATTACTCAATGAAGCAATAAACATAGCATCAAAGGATAAAATAACAACTACAATTTCAATTCCTTCAGCAAGACCCGAATACCAAAAAGTTCAAGGGCTTGATTATAAAAATATCGAGAGACTAATAAAAAGATATGATTTAAATGCTCTTTTTTTTGGATTTA
>CAKZOW010000143.1 GCA_937138345.1 uncultured archaeon
AGAATTGAACTTTACTTGTTTTCCACAAATAATATTGTGACCAACTAAAATAATCTCTATTTGTTATCATTTTTTATTTTTTAATCATTAAATCTATTATTAATCTAAAACAAAGTATTTGTATAGTAATATCTTCCCAATCTTTATCATATCTAATAGATATACCTAAAACCCAAGATGTTTTAAATGTTTTTTGAAACAAATATTTTTTATTTTTCATCTTTATTTTTATTAAATTTTAAGTTAATTAAATTACTTATAGCTTCATATTGTTCTTTAGTCATTTTAGCTTTATAACTATTTAATATTTTAGTTATTTGTTCTATTGTTTTATCAGATTCTAATTGTTTTGTAAAAACAGCTATATAATCAACAGTGTTACTATTTTTAACAGTACTTGATTTACCGTTATTTGAACTAGAGCCACCATCAGTATCTTCCTCAGTAGTTAAACATAATAATGTAGTAACATGGTATCTTCTTAAATAAGTTAATGAAGCACCTAAAACCATTAATTTATTCATTGAACCTAATTTAATGTCTTCATCAATTAATGTTCTACAAGTGTTTTTTTGACTAGAGTCATCAACATTAAATAAAAAAGTGTTTAAATAATGTCTATCTTTTTTATTAGGTATAGTAGCTATTATTTGCTCTTTATCTTCAATAGTTATTGAATGAGCTATACCTATACCACATATATTAAGGTATGGTTTAATTGACTTCATTATCTCATCGAGAGGAGCATATTTATATTGATGAGCTTTTTTTGATTTAGCTATATCAATATCTTGACACTGAAATAACCATAATCTTTTCATTAAAGAATCATCTTCCTTGTAAAGCTTAGTTAAATCTTTTTTATTTTCAATAGATTTTACTTCGTTTTTTTCCATTTTTACATATTTATATTAGTATATACTTTTTGAGGTTTAATTAAAAGTTGTTTTTAATTTTTTTACCTAGACAAATATATAACCTTATTATTATAGAAAAAAATTATAAAAGTTAAAACATTGTTAATTTTTTATAGTTGTTAATTATTTGTTAAATATTTTTTTATTACATTATTAACATCTATCTTTGAAATATAATTTTAAAACTATAAAATGCAAACACAATTTGAAAAATTAGTATTAAATCCAAATTTTGAAAACGTTAGAGTTTGGGCTCACGAAAGAAATTTAATAGAGCAAGGTGATGTTCAAACTCAATCAATAAAACTTTTTGAAGAGTTTGGTGAATTATGTGGTTCAATATTGAAAGACAAAAGACAAGTTATAATAGACAGTATAGGTGATATGATTGTTGTTATGATTAATATATGTGAAATTAAAGATGGCGAACATTTAAAAATGGAAGAACAAACATTTTACGTAAATACTAATTCAGAAGACAAAACAACAAATACTTGCTTATCTTTTATAGGTCACAATATATTTTTATTAGCTAACGGTGTTAGTAATATATTGAACCCAATAAATAGTATACTATCTTTATTAATTGATTTATGTGAAAGATTTGATTTAGATGTTAGTGAGTGTTTAGATTTCGCTTACAACGAAATTAAAGATAGAACAGGTAAAATGGTTGACGGTAACTTTGTAAAAGACTAAAAAAATGAAAAGCAAAAACCCTTTTAAAAAACAAATAAATTTAACTGAATTAGCTTTAGCTATAACTAAGAAAAATATTGTAAAAGGTAATTACAAACCTAAGAAACAATACGCTTCAAATAAATCAATTAAACCTAAATCTTCAATAAACAAATACGTGAAAAATCCAGAAGGTAATTTCTTTTTTATAAAGGGTAATATGCATGAACAAGGTTTTAAAGGTTTAATTAAAAAAAGTAGTGAGAAAGTATCTGAATTTTTAGAAAACTCAGGTAAACAATTTGAATCATTAAATTTATAACATGAGCTTAGATGTATTTGATAATGAATTAACTAATTATTTGCAAGACAAAGAATGGGAATGTTTAATGTGCCAAGAACCAATTGACACAGGTAAAAAATTCTGCTCTAAGAACTGTGCAAATTGGTATAACGAAGATTAATAAAATGAGCGCATACGAATCAACATTAACTGATAAAAACAAAAAAGATATATTAAGTCTTTTTTACAGAACAGAATTGTATTTTGGTGAAAAAATTGTTGATAACAGAGATACAACAATAGCTAATGAATTGGGTTTAAAAACAACTACAGTTAGCAATTATATTTCAAATCATTTAGATTTTAAATTTACAGAACTAAATAAAAAAATAAATAATGAAAGTAAAAATAGTTATTAAAAACAATTTAAAGAAAACAAAACTAATATACAATGATAGTAATCAACCTAAAACAATTGATGCTTGTATAAAGTTAGTTAATGGTTGTGTTGTTGAATTTAAAAACTTATCGAAGTAACAAATCAACCACAAATCACAACAAAAAACCCAATCCATATTTTTATAGATTGGGTTTTTTAGTGGGTTTTTTAATACCTTAGTTTAAACATACTCCAATATCCTGAGCCACAACTCTTTCAGCAGAAGCAATAATATTATTAAGACTATATTCAACAGTAACAGTTGTATGAATAACTCCAGCAACAATCTTATTTAAAGCATAAGCATCATCGTCAAAGTCAACCATTATTTGAATATACAAATCACTAGACAGTTTCAATATGTCGCTCGATTTTATTATATCAACCAAACCAACTTCAGACACCCAATCTATTTGACCGAGTGTTTGATTATTTGAAGTTGTTGTTGTCTCTATGTATTCCGCGAGTGGAAACACTTTTTTTATATCTTCGTTTATTGCTTTCATCTTCTTGTTATTGATTTGTATATTCCAATTACTATCTTAACTATTATTCCAACTATTATTCCAATAACTAATATCGCAAAGTTACCGAATGTTTTTATTATATGTTCTGCTGTCATTCTTAAACATTTGTATTTTTAAAAGCCAATAATATTAGCTTCTTAACCTTAGGTATTCTAGTGGTTTCTAATACCGTAATTGGTTTCAATTTATTTATCGACACAGATATGATATCATCTGGATTGTTTTCTACGATAAAATTTCCGTCTATCGTTATTTGTATGTGTGGTCCGTCAACAACAACTTCAAAACCAAAGTAATTCATCATCAACCATTCTTGTAATTTAAACATTTTTTTATTCATCTTTTTGTATTTTTATTTGGTATCCATCTTTTGTTATTATATACATGAAGTCAGACCTTAGTTTAGGTTGAGAAAATATGTAGTAAGTTCTTTTAGATTCTTCATAGTTAGATAATTTAAGTCTATAAGTAGATTCAAATTCTTTTAATTGTAGAGGTTTTATTACTTCCACATCTTTTAAGTGAGCATAGAAACATTGATTTCCTGATATTTCTGTGCAAGATGTATGTGTTCCAAAACCCTCTAGTTTACCTCTAAAGATTGGTTTATTTGTTTTAGTTTCTTGAATAGTAAAGTACATATTGTTTGTATTTTTTATAGTTATTTTTATTTTTTATTTATTGTGTTTATTGTATAAATAAATCATTAACCAACCCCACCAAATAATTGATAGGATTGATATTATTATTATTATATTTATTTTATACATTCAGGATTGTTTTTTTTTAATTGTTTTTAAATTTGTATTTATTTATATGATAAAGATACTACTTTTTAATTACTTTATAAAACTTTTAACAAAACCTTAGTAAAATTTTAACATTTCAAAACGGAAGTCAATCGCTCGCTCCATAACCGTAGTAGGAGTATAAAAAAACACCAACTTCAATTGTCAGTGTTTTTTATTGTTTTTAATTAATTACTTTTTAGTATTTAATTCAATCAATTCATATTTCCCGTCTTCATTCTTTTTGATGTCATATTGACCTTCAAATTTATTGTGAAAACAAGATTTTGTTTTACCTCTTGAGATTGATGTATCTACACCGTTCTTACAAGTAGTATTCATTTTTGCGAAGGCTTCTAAGAATTCTGCATCCTCAAATGATTTTTCTGTTATAGGTTGGTCTGACGCATCTTGTAGTCTTGCCAATGTTATGGCATTAACTATTTCTAGTCTTGTCTTAGGACCTTCTTTTAAAGTCTCTAACATATAATTGTTAATAGACTTTCTTGAATTTGAAGTTTTTACTAAGTTGTTTTTAGTAACTTTCATCGCTTTTTGTAATAATGTTAACTTTGCCATCTTTTGTATTTTTAGATGTTTGTATAATCGTCTTTTTTTATATCGCCGATTATGTACGATTATTTTTTATATTTCAGTATGTCAATGAGCTTTTTAATTATATTCAAATATACAACTTTTTATTGATATAAAAAAATTATTTGATTAATTTTTATAATTATTTTTATATTTTTTATTTATTAAATAAATGAACTTATTTTCGTTATTCAAATTTAATCGTTTTATAAGTCTCGACAAAATTTATTATGCTAAAATTATGCTAAAATAAAATATTTTATTTATATAATTAAATTACTTGTTTTAAAGACTTCTAAGGGACTTTATTTTTTATTTAATATATTTATATTAATATTATTTTTAAATCTCTTAAATGATGCTTATATTGATTAATATGGATATATTTTTAATATAAATTTTATATATAATTTATATAATATTATAAGTTTTATTTATTATATTTATTTTTATATAGATTTTATTTATATTAATTTTATAACATATTGTTTAAATTTAAACATTTGAAATTCACGTAAGCGATGCTCTCCCCTTGGTAGCGGTCTTAAAAAAAATATATTATTAATTTAATATATTTTTATTTTTTTTTATTTTAAATTTATATCTAAAATTAATATTAAATCCTTGATTTTTATTCTATTAGTATATAATATATTATTTTTATCATAATTTATATATATTCCTGAATTATCTATTAATATAGATATATTATTATTTAAAAATATATTTATATAATCATCATCATTTTCTAATTCA
>CAKZOW010000144.1 GCA_937138345.1 uncultured archaeon
GCTTTATTAAAATTATGCATTCTATCACCATTTCTAACATATTCTTTAGCTTTAACTTTAAGAATATTTTTAGTTCTTTCCATTATTTTATTAAAGTATTTATCAAAATCATCTTCTGATAAAGCCTCTAAAAATAAATTATGTATTTTCTGTTTACTCATGTTTATTTATTTTATACAAGTTAAATGTAAGTATATATTCAAAATCTTCTCCAAAATCTTCATCATATAAATATTCACATTGTGGGTTAAATTTTCCAATATATTTACCCCATTTATGCCATCTCCAACCGCCTTTTTTACTTTGCTGATTTTGCCATACAGGAGTAACACAAATCGCATACTTTTTAGTTTTATCAGAAATTTCTTCTTTGTAGTATTCTTTTATTTGCTCAACATTATCTGCTACCCCATAAGTTACTTTTTCAAAATTCGGGAATATTTTATACCTATCATCCCACGATAATTTTTGTAATTCCTTAAACTCAAGTTCAGAAAAGTTAAAAGCAAATGCACATTGGTAAATACCTGTTTCTTGTTTTAAAGATTTATCATCTTGTGGTACATATTCAAAATTATGTTCCTTTGCAATTTCTTTTCTACGATTTTGTTCTTCTTTAATAGGTGTTAAATCTACTAACATTATTCTAAAATTTTATTAATTTCTTTAATTGCAAATTCACAGTTAAAAATTTCTGGATGATATTGTACTGCGAATATTGGTAAAGATTTATGTTTAAAAGCTTCTGTAAAACTAGTATAAGTTTTATCATCATATGTTTTATCAGTTAAAAATTCAGGTTGTTGTAAAGAAGGACATCCTTCAATTACAGGGCTAAAACCAATAGCTTCTAAACCATCTCCTAATTTTTTAATAGCTTGATGGTGAATAGTATTAATTTTATAAACTTTATCTTTAGTCCACAAATCATCCTTAACATCACTTCTACTGCCATAACCTTTAGTTTGATTATGACCTTTCATATCTTGAAATAAACTTCCACCAAAATATACATTTAAACTTTGAAAACCTCTACAAATACCAGTAATAGGTTTTTTAGCATTAATAAATGCTGGAATCATTACAGAATCCATATATTCATATTGAACATTACATCTACCTGTATTATGATGAGGTATTTCATTATATCTCATTGGATTAACATCTGCTCCACCAGGTATTAATAACATATCACATTCTTCAACTATTTTATCTGGGTTATCATACTGTGTAATTAATCTTGGTATTCCAAAATTCATTATAAAATTAATATAAGGAGATGTTTGTTTCATTTCTCCATTAATACTATCTGCGTAAATACCTATAACTTTTTTATTCATTTATTATTTTAGTTTTTTTAATTCTGTTTTAATTTCTTTAGTTGTGTAACCTAATTTTTTATATAAATAATATATAGTAAATTTATCTATTATTTCAATTTTATTTTTAAATAAATAATCATCATAATCAAAATATGTTCTATTAAATAAATAACCAGTAGTTCTTCTCCATTTTCCAACATATAGTACAATTTTTTTTACTTTAGGACAATATATTAAATTAAATCTTCTATTACGAGTACATTTTTTATTAATAATTTTTATTAATTTTTTATGTGTAATTCTAGGATAATAAGTTTTCATTAATTTATATAAATCACTAAATGATCTTTGTGCACCATTTCCACATTGTTGATTATCACAATCTATATCTGTATATGTTGTAGGAAAACCATAATCACTTTCATATAATCTATTAAAAAATTCTTCAGCAGTTTCCTTATACTTTTTTTTATAATTTACATATATTTTACCCATTTCTCTGTAAGTTTTTAATCCTTCTTTTAACAGATTCTTGATATATTAATATATCAGCATCAGTTTCTAATCCATCATAATCATGTGCTGTATTTATACCTAATTGAAATATTAAATCATGTAAAAAACTAACTAAATGCTTATTACTAAGGGATGGTTTTAAATTATCACTCATAATTACAAGTTTTTAATATACATTGTTAAATCACCTGTTTGAGGATAACCAACTCTACGTTCAAATTGATGAACTGATATAAATCCTACTTCAACTAAATTTTTAGCTAAAATATCCTCACCAGGACTTACAATAGTAAATATTGCAGTTTGTCCATTTCCTGTAGTAATACCAACTTCTGTATTAGAATATTTTTCTTTAGTTAATTTTACAATAGCTGCGTTTAAAGCTCCTATTGAAGTATTATTATCTACTCTACTTAGTTGCATTAAAGCACAACAATCCGTTCTATGTTTTTCCATTTTTTTGTCTTATTTTTATCATTCTTATTTTCTTATATTTTCTATTTTTCTATAAACACGTCTTAAATTTTCTTCATCGTGTGGAAGGGGGAGCTCACGAAAAAAGTTTACAGCTCCGTCGAAATATAATGGACATATTGTTCCAGCACCTCCTTCACGTCCTCCTAGAATCTCTAAGAATCTAATATTATCTTTGAAGAATGTAACATCATAATTAAAATAATTTGGTACACCATATCTAAAAGGACTATATAATCCCATAATAACATT
>CAKZOW010000145.1 GCA_937138345.1 uncultured archaeon
CTATGGTTACACTAATTTTAATTAGACATGGACAAAGTATTTGGAATCTTGAAAATAGATTCACAGGATGGGTAGATGTTCCTCTCTCAAAACAAGGAATCAAAGAAGCAAAAGATGCAGCAAAAGCACTAAAGAAAGTATCAATTGATATTGCTTTTACATCAACATTAACTAGAGCTCAACAAACACTTTTTACAATTTTAAATACTAATAATGTACCTTATATGATTACTTCTCACTCAAAAAAAAATTATAAACATTTCACAAAACGAGACGAAGATAATTCATATATTGATGTAATTGAACATGAAGCTTTAAATGAGAGATACTATGGAGATCTACAAGGACTCAACAAAGAAGAAACTGCACAAAAATTTGGAGATAAAAAAGTTCATACCTGGAGAAGAAGTTTTTCAACACAACCACCAAATGGGGAATCTCTAAAAGATACAATTGAGAGAGTAATGCCATACTATGAAAAAAAAATAGTACCTCAATTAAAAAAAGGAAAAAATGTAATTATTGCAGCGCATGGAAACTCATTAAGAGCACTAATTAAACATTTAGAAAAAATTTCACAAAAAGAAATACCAAATTTAGAATTAAAAACAGGAGTTCCAATTATTTATGAATTAGATGATACTTTAAAAATTATTGAAAAAAAATAATTTTTTCTCTTTCACAACTACAAAATTACTTCAAAAAACTATAAATACTTACTTTGAAATCTAGATATGAATAAAGATATTAATGTAGCATATTTTAGTGCAGAAGTAGGAATCAATGAATCTATAAAAACATATTCTGGAGGTCTTGGAATTTTAGCAGGAGATACAATCAAGGCAATGGCAGATTTAGAAGTTCCTTTTTGTGCAATGACTCTACTCTACAAGTATGGTTTTTTCAAACAAGAAATCAATGATGAAGATAGACAACAAGAACTCAATGATCCATGGGATTATGAATCTATTTTAGAAGATACTGGTTTAGAGACTTCATTAACTATTAGAAATACAAAAATCATTGTAAAAATTTGGAAATACGAATATACAGGAGAAACTGGTCATAAAGTTCCAATATATTTTTTAGATACACATCACAAAGAAAACCCAGACTGGGCAAAAGAATTAACAGAGCATCTCTATGTAGGAGATAGAATCGCTCAAGAATTACTTTTAGGAGTTGGAGGATATAGAGCTCTTGAAGTATTAGGACACACAGACTTAGGAACATATCACATGAATGAAGGTCACTCTGCATTTCTAACACTTGAGATGTATAAAGATTTAGGTGAAAAAACAGGAGTTTGGGAAAATCAACAAGTAATCGATAAATGTGTTTTTACAACACATACTCCAATTCCTGCAGGACATGATAAATTTGAGTATTCTGATTTCTACAATGCAATTGAAGGAGAAGATAACTTAGCTCCATGGCACCTAAAAGAATTAGCAGGAGAAGATAAATTAAATATGACAAAACTAGCTCTCTCGCTTACAAGATACACAAATGCAGTATCAAGAAAACATGCTCAAGTATCTAGAGAAATGTTTCCTGGAAGAGATATTGATTATATTACAAATGGAATTCATACAACAACTTGGACTTGTTCATACATGAAAGCTCTCTACGATAATTATATCTTAGGATGGAGAGAAGATTCAACTAAACTCAGAGATGTCTTTAAAATACCAAATTCAGAAATTTTTAAAGCACACAACCAAGCAAAAGAAGATTTAATTAATCATGTTAATTCTGTAAACATCACTGGAGCAAAATTAGATTCAAAAGTACTAACAATTGGATTTGCAAGAAGATTTATTCAATATAAAGATGCAGAAATGATTTTCTCAAATTTAGATGATCTCAAAAGAGTAGGTAAAAAAGTCCAATTTATTTTTGCAGGAAAAGCACATAAACATGATGGATTAGGAAAAGAAATTATGAAAAGAATAATTGATAGAGCAAAAGATCTCAAAGATGACATCTCAATTGCTTTTATTGAAAACTATAATATTGCAGTTGCTAAAAAATTAATTTCAGGATGTGATTTATGGCTTAATACTCCAATTCCACCAAATGAAGCATCAGGAACATCAGGTATGAAAGGGGCTGTTAATGGTTGTTCACACTTTTCAAGACTCGATGGTTGGGCAATTGAGAGTTATGAAATGAATGGAGGAGGATTTCCAATAAGCGAATATGCAGACTTCATTGCAACACTTGAGTATAAAATCATTCCAATGTTTAACTCTGAAAACAAAACATCCTGGATCGAGCAGATGAAATCAAGCATTGGTAATTCTGGTAGTTACTTTAACACTCACAGAATGGCTAAAGAGTATTTAGAGAAAGCCTATAAATTAAAATAAATATAATGGTTAACTGGAAAAAAAACATCAGCGTAATAATTGTAGTCTTTACATTTATACTGATAGTATTATTTAGTAACATGGGTACTATAGAGATTCTTAGTGACGAATTAGGAAATGATGTCCCTTATTTTATAGACTCTGATGGTGTATCTTATCATATGTTAGTAGATGAAAAATATGTTAATAAATCCGTTTACGTATTGGGTAAAAAAAAGTTATCAAACTTCTGCGAGGGATTGGGTCCAGAATGTAGAAATTCTATTAATTATTTATTGATAATTCCTCTTAATTAAAACAGATTCTCTTTTCATAAGACTTATAAATTCTTAAAACTTATTGATTTTATATGAATATAAAAATTCTTTTCTTATTAGTGGTATCACTATGCACAGTATCTTTAATTACAGCAGATACTGAGTATAATTACGAACTTGAAATTGACTATGATTTTGATGAAGATGAAGAAATTGAGTGTAAACTTGATTTAGGAGATAGAAAAAAAACAGAAACTTTTGATGAAAACGATGATCGAGATGATATGAGTTTTGATGGTAGATTCGATGATTCAATTGAAGTTGAATGTGATGAAAGAGTAGATATTGATTTAAGAGTACTAGATTTAGATGATAATGAAGTAGAAGACATTAATGAAGATAATGTAAGAGATTTTGTTTATGAACTTGAGCTCTATGAAGGAGTCATTTCTTTTGAATATGATTTTCCAAGTAGCGTAGATATTCTTACTTGTGAACTTGAAATTGATGATAGAACAATTGAATACACTTACAACAGAGAAGATGACGATTCATTAAAAGAAGAAATTGAATATGAATTTCTCAAAGAAACAACATTTTCATGTGATGAAGAACTCGACGAATTAGAATTAAAAATTGAAGATCCTAGAGGATTTGACATCTATGATCTTTTACTAAAAGATGAAGATGAAATTGAATTTGATGAAAATACACCTAGACATATTTACGACTTAGCATTATTTTTTACAAAAGACTTTAATGAAGAAGAAGTTGAATGTGATGTAGAAATTGATTCTGTAAGTGATTTTACATTAGAATTTGATGATTCTAGTTCTGGTAGTGAAAGAACATTAGAATACGTTTTTGGAGAAACATTTGAAATTAGCTGTGATGATGAATTTGAAGAAGCAATAGTAGATATCGTACTTTTAGAAGATGATGATGAAAAAGTATTTGAAGGAGATTATTATGACCAAAGAACAATTAGAATCTCTAAAAATGATATTGAAAATTGGGAAGAAAAAGAAGATGAAATAGTAGAAGAAAAGGAAGAAGAAAAAATAATTGTTCCACAAGTTGTAAACCCTAGACCTACTCAAGAAGAAAAGGAAGAAGAACCAATTGAAGAAACTACAGTAACTCAAGAAGAAGCTGAAACCACAACAACGTCTACGTTAAATGATGAAGAAAAAGAAATAAATTCATCAACACAACTTCAAACAAACTCTTTAGAAATTGAAGGGCAAAAAGGAGAAGAAAATAACTCAACTTCAATAATTTATACATTTATAGGTATTATCTCAATAATACTGCTTATTGTAATTATTGTATTTTTAATGAAATTATAATTTTTATTTCAAAAATAATATCTTATTTTTGGTCGGCAAATGAACTAGGTTCATTTAGCATACTCAACAATTCTTTTCAAGAATTCTTGGTCGCTATATTCTCCTCAGGAGAATTTAGCATTCCGCATGCTGCATCAATATCTTCTCCCATATTTCTTCTCACAAAGCATTTAAATCCATTATTCATAAGAGTTACTCTAAACCTATCGCATGTCTCATCATCACTGGCATAAAATCTCTTACCATGTAAGTCCATATGACCATTTAGAGGAATTAAATTAAAATTAGTCATATTAACAAATCCTAAATCAAGTAGTTTTTCTAAATCTTCTTCTCGATCTGTGAGTCCTTTAATCATAATGTATTCAACCATGATTTTATCTCTAAATTTATCAGAATAAGAATTACACACTTCAACGAGTTCTGGAATTTTCCATTTAGATAAATAAGGCATTAAAAAATCCCTAGTTTCTTGAAATGGAGAGTGAAATGACAAAGCTAGATGTACTTTCCAATCTTTTTGGATAAATTTTTTCATAGCAGGAACAATCCCCGAAGTTGATACTGTAATTTTTCTATATGGATAAGAATATTGTTCATGAAGATATTCAATTGATTTTTCTACATTAGAATAATTATTGAGAGGCTCACCCATACCCATATACACCATCGCAGTAATATGGTTATGAGCATAACCTAGATCTGACTTAGTTCTTTGTTTTGAAATTACATCCTCGGCTTGTAAATATTTAAGTGCTTCTTCAAATTGTTCTACTATTTCCTCAGAAGTTAAATTTCTCATAAAACCCATCTTAGCAGTAAGACAAAATTCACATCCCATCGCACATCCTACTTGTGAAGAAACACATAGAGTTTTTTTACCATTTTTTTGTGGAATAATAACACAATGATATCCATCATCAAAAATTAATTTAGTAGTACCATCCTTTGATTTCTCAATCTCTTTGAGAGCCATAGTATAGAAAAAGAGTCTTTCTTTAAAAATATTTAGAGAAAATAAAGAACATTAAAGTAGTTAGAAATTATTAAATACTATAACAACCATGGATTATGCACTCATTGAGGTGAAATAAAACATGAAAACACTAGAAAAAACAGTATTAATATTAGTTATTATCGGTGCAATTAATTGGGGATTAATTGGAGCTTTTGGGTTTAACTTAGTAAATACAATATTTGGATCTTTTGGTTGGCTAGAAAATCTTATCTATATTCTTGTTGGTCTAAGTGGTTTATATTCTATTAAATTATTATTTTAATTCCTTTTTCATAGTACAAGAATTTATCAATACTTGAACTAATTTTTTACTATGAAAACATTTATTTTTGATTTTGATGGAACAATTGTAGATACATTTGATAGTACCATTACTATCTTACATTCAATTTCTAAATATACATCCCACAATATAAGCAAAGAATATATCAAAAAAGAAATTAGAACAAAACACATTAAAGAAATTATTAAAGATTTTAATATTAATTCAGCTCAAATGCTTCTAATTATGTGGAGAATTAGATCTGAGTTAAAAAAAGAAAGAGAAGATATGAATTCAATTACTTCTATGAAAGAAGTACTCAATGAACTACACAAAAAAGGATATAATTTAATCCTTGTTACCTCAAATATTGAATCTACAGTAGCTCATTTTCTAGATAAAGAAAATATTTGTGTTTTCTCAGAAATATATTACAAAAGTGGATTATTTAACAAAAATAAAATTATTAATAAAATAATTAAAAAAAATAATCTCAATAAAAAAGAAGTATATTATGTAGGGGATGAAATAAGAGATATTCTTTGTGCAAAAAAAAGTAATATTAACTCCGTATCTGTAACATGGGGATTTAATTCAAAAGAATTATTAAAAGAAGAAAATCCTGATTATATTATCGATTCTCCTCAAAAATTATTAGAAATACATTAAATTTCTTCAATATTATACTTTTCATTGAGTTTATCTAGTTTTTTAGATAATAAATATTGGGTAATTGGATTTGGCGTATCACCATATTTTGATCTACTATCTTTTAAATTTGATAATGCTGATAATCCATAAATAGAGAGTAAAGTTATTGATTCGGGAACATTTCCTGTAAAGGATATGGGAATCGAAGCAACAGCAAAAATATTAGGAATTACTTGATTTAAAACTCCATTGTATCTGTAAAAACTATCAAATATTTCTTTTTCTTGTTCATAATATTTTTTTAATAATATTATTTCTTTTTCTAGTGTCACTAATAAGGAGTATAAATAATAATTTAAAAATATTTACTTTGTAAATTCTTCAATATTTTTTGACTTAAGCAAATTTCTCAACAAATCCTTTTACTTTGTCTTCTACAGTATCTCCAAAAAATGTTTCTACAACTGTTCCATTTTCAAGTGCTACAAATGTTGGATACATCTGAACTTGGAAAACCCCCATAATTCCTGGAATATCATCTCTATTTGCAGCAGCAATATTTGAATATTTAGATGAGAGTTCTTCCATCCATGGTTCTGCTTTTTCACAAAAAGGACATGCGTCTCTGTGAATCATAACTACTGATTTACCTTCAGTAATTATTTCTTTAAATTCTTGATCTGATTTAATATGTTTTAATGTCATTTTTTTTATATGAAAAAAGACGATCATAAATTTTGTTAATTTATGAATATGTCATAGAATATATATCTTACTTATATTTATAAACTCAATGAGTCATTGAAAGAGAAGAAATAATATTCACACTTTATCTAGTCGCTCTTAGGTAGTTGTATTAATTTATATTATAGTTATTTCATTTTCAACTATGAATTCAAAAAAAACTTCTCTAAAAAAAGAAGTTGAAAAAAAATTAGCTGAAAATAAGAAAAAAATTCTTTTTGTATTTGACTTTGATGGAACTTTAATTGATACCTTTAATTCTGTGTTAAAACCCTTATTTAAAGAAATCCATATTGATTTGGGAAGTTATGAAGAATTTTCACAAAGAAATGGTACCATAAAAAAATACCTTTTCTGTAAAAAAAAAATTATTTCAAATATCAGAGAATTCTATCATATTAAACAATTTCACATTCAAGAATTACTCAAAGAATATTATCTCCAATACTCTAAGGAAATACCAACAATGAAAGCATTGACATCATCAATTTCAAAACTAAATAGTGTTGAGTTTGGTGTTGTAAGTAGAAATTATGTTAGCGATTACTTCAATCCAAATGATATGATAAAAGAAGTCGTTAAAGAAAAAGAATTTTTCTCAGAGAAAGATTTTTTTGTAAAAAGAGTAAGTCCATTATTTAAAAAAACAACATATTTCAAACATATTCGAGAACAATACAAAGATTACCTCATAATCTCAATTGGTGATCAAATTGATGATTATACTTCAGCAATAAAAGCAAATTTCAATATTGCACTATCTATTGAAGGATATGATTCAAACACATTATTTAAGAAAAAAAATATTTCTCCCATAAATATCGAAGAATTAGAAAATACTATTTATAATAAAATATTGGAATACTTTCACACATCATTAACATTTAAGGATTCCCAACTACATTAAATCACTTTTTTGTACTAACAAATACTTTTATAAGATTCTCAAAATAATAACATATGAGTGATAAAGTAAAAAAGATGATAATCTATGTTGGGTTATTTGCAGTATTTTTTGGTCTAACATATGCATTTATACCATCTTTGCCTTTTGCTGCAATGATTGCATTAATACTATTAGTTTTTGTTAAATAGAGTAATTCTATTTTCAAACACAAAGAATTTATAAAGAATATTAATAAAAATTATCTATGGATATAATTACAATATTATTTGTAATCTCGGGGATTATGTTTATTGGATTTCTAGCAGAAATTATTTTTAAAAAAACAAATATACCTGATGTTTTATTATTAATTGGAGTTGGAATTTTATTATCAACAGTACTTGGATGGACAAATAAAGATGTACTAGAAGTAGGAGCACCACTATTTACAACTTTTGCTTTAGTATTTGTTTTATTTCAAGGAGCTCTATCAATTAATTTTGTTACATTAATCAAATCACTTCCATCTACATTTAAATTAACATTAATTAATTTTATTTTCACAGTAATTATTGTAGCACTTATTGCAAATTTAGGATTTGGATATGATTTTAAATTAGCATTATTAATTGGAATGATTTTAGGAGGTACTTCATCAGCAGTTGTAATTCCTCTTGTAAATAATGTAGAAATTAAAGATAAATACTCATCAGTATTAACAATTGAGAGTGCTCTTAGTGATGTTTTATGTATTATTGGGACAATTACTGTTTTAGAAATTATAGCTACAGGAAAAGTACTAGCAGAAAACATTTTCAAATCAGTATTTACATCATTTTCTCTAGCAATAGTTGCGGGCTTAATCATTGGAGTAATTTGGGTAATATTACTTCACAAATCAGACCATCTTGCAAAATCATATATGATGACAATTGCTGTAGTAATTGCACTCTATGCACTCGTAGAATCTCCATTAATTGAAGCATCAGGTGCCATTGCAGCATTAGTATTTGGTTTAATACTTGGAAATTCAAAATCCCTTTTAGAACTTAGAAAAAGAAGAAAATCTCATGAAGAAGAGAGAATAACTTCAGTAATTTCATTTTCTGCTAAAAATTTTTACTCTGAAATTTCATTTTTTGTTAAAACATTTTTTTTTGTATATCTAGGAATTTTAATTGATTTTTCAAATCCTTATATTTTTATATATGGAGCAATTTTGACAATAGGTATTTTTATTGTAAGGCCTTTTGCAGTAAGGTTAGTGTTTCCTAAGGCAAATGTTCCAGAAAAAGAGAGAACTCTTTTAGAAATTTTAATTCCTAAAGGGTTAGCAGCAGCTGTTTTAGCAGGAGTTGCTGTTCAAAGTGGAGTTTTAGGGGGTAATGAAGCAATATTTACAAATACAATTTTATCAGTTATTTTACTTAGTATCGTACTTACATCAATTTTAATTTTCTTAACAGAAAACGATAAATTTTATGGTATATTTAGATTTTTACACCCAAAAGAAAAAGAATAATTCTTTATTACTACTTTACCTTTAGAAATAGTCATTATTGTTCACTGCTAAACAACACCATAGTTTTATATATAAAAAAATCTCATTGTTTATATGCGAACAAAATTATTACTCAAAGCAAAAAAGTTTTTTTTAGAAGCTTTTGGTAACAAGACATTTCCTTCAAAAGAAGAAATTGCACAATCTATGAAAAATTCATCTTTTATACCTTCTAATTCAAAAGTTATTTTTTCACTGATTTATACTCAAGA
>CAKZOW010000146.1 GCA_937138345.1 uncultured archaeon
ACTAAATCTATTGCTAATTTAATATGGTTATATTTCATTTATTTTATATTATTAATTATTTTGTTACACTCTTTAATATAATAATCATAATTAATATCATAATTATCAGATTCTTCATACTTATTAAATAAAGTACATTTCCAACCAGCTTCAAGATTACTTTCTCTATCTTCAGGTTCAACTCTAACATCTTCTATAATACTAAATATATCTAATTGTATATCACCAGTTTTAAGATTATGTTTTTCAGTTTCAGTCAAATAATTCTTTTCTAATGGTGGTAATTTTTTAATTAACTCACAACCATTATTAGATACATAATACCTATTCATCTTGTTAAGACTTTTATCAACAATATTATTACTAATAATACTTCTACTATATAATTTGTTAGAACCTTTCATTTTAGCACCTAAACAAAAATCATATATTCCATGATTGTCAGCAAAACTATAATTATCATCTTTATTTAGGTGATTGTATATAGTTTCTTCAGGTTGAATATCATTTATATAATAATTAGCTAATGCTAGTGGTATAATACGTTTAGAATGATTTTTATGATAATCTCTATCAATTTCAAAACATCCTTTAAATTTAACTTTATCACCTTCTATAACATTAATATAATTATTAACATCACGCATTATCATTTTATCACATTCCTGAGCTTCTAAACCTATACCGCTTAATTCTTCCATTTTTTTACAAACTTCATCAACTAAATGTTTTTCAGAACGTTTAATAATAAATGCGGCACCATCAGTATTTTCAAATAATATTTTACAATATGTTGTAGCTTTATTAACCCATTCTGACAACATTGTCAACAAAAGTTGACCATTAATAGTAATTGCTAATTGCCATTTAGGATCATATAAATAAGCGTGTTTATCTTTACTTAATCCATAAGATGCATTTAAAATAATTTTTAACACATAATTTCTTGGATCTGATTTAGGATAATTTTTACGTTCTGTATAAAAACCTTCATATAAAGTATTAAATACTTCATTAGGTATATGTTCAGGATGTAAACCATTTTTAAATGATAAGTGCGGATAATATGAATTAAAATCTAAATCGTATATCATATACTCATCATTGGACTCATAAATAGCACCTTTATCAAAACTATGTAAACCACCTTCGCCATATTCTCGTTTAACATTTAAATAGGTGTTGGAATACTGTATTTTAGTAGAATATTCCCCATTAGATTTCCATTGAATACTGTTAAAATATTCTAATAGTTTAATATTCTCTTCATCTTCAAACTTAATGTAAGGGAATATTAAATCTTTAATGGATATATCATATCTTTCTGTACGAAGTTTACGTAAGTCTTTATATGATATTCCCATTTCTCTAGATAAATATTTACCAAACACATCTTTAGCTATTTTAGTTTCAGAAGCATTTATTAAATTAATATCTTCTTTATTGGTATAAAATTGTCTAATTGCAATATGTTTACTACTTAAATTAAAGAAATCGTGAGTAGCATCTAAATCATTTCTACAATATTTTATTATATGATCCATCTCATCATATGTTAAGATTGTACCAGGTTTATATGGCAAATCTTCTACGTTTGGTAATCTCATAGCAAATTCTAACCATTTTAAGCTAGTTGATTTGTTACGGTTATCATAATTCCAAATCTTATATAAATCTAATTGAGGTATTTTAACTTGGTTATCCCATATTGCAGAGTATTCAGAGTTAATAATTATTTCAACTTGCTTATATATTTGATTAGCATTCCAGTTAGTATTATCACTTAATATACTATTGTGCAATACAGGATAATCAAAATTAAGATTATTAAATCCTATTAGTTTTAAACCTTTTTGATATAAAA
>CAKZOW010000147.1 GCA_937138345.1 uncultured archaeon
CTTAATCATTATCAGCACTGATTCCTAGAAACTCAATTTTTTCTACTTCTTTTTTTTCTAGATTTATTTCTACAATAACATTAATATCTCCTTTAAAACCAGAATTAATACATGTTGTTTTACCTAATACTTCTTGCCCAACTCCTTCATGAATATGACCTGAAATTGAGAGTAAAGGTTGGTTTTCATCAATTAGTACTCTTGCAATTCCTGAACCATAATGCTCGTTGTTGACTGGAGACTTAGAATTATTGATGAGATCTAGAGTTGTTCCATAGGGAGAATTATGAGAGATAAATATAATTGGAAGTTCTTCTTGTTTCATTAGCTTATCTAATTCGTAAAATCTCTCTCTAAAAAATAGTTCTCTTGAATCTAAATTTTTTATATCATTTTCATCTAAATCACCTATTATTAAAGGCTCTGGAGCAGATGTTGAGCCATGTCCAATGATTGCTATACCATTGAAGAGCATTTTTGTAAATTCTACATCATGAATATTTGATAAACCTTGTTTTATGTTCTCCCAGGGATTTAGATTAGGATCTTTTGTATATTCTCCTTGGCCATCACCATAGGGAGTTTGATCCCAATTTCCAGGAACTAGAAATACTGGCTTGTTGTATGAATTAAGATGTTCCAATACTTTTCTTCCTTTTTGAAGAGATAGTTCTTCATAATCTAGCTCAGGATTATAATTTTCATCAGTTACAAATCTAAGATCATCTGAGCAAATATCTCCTGGGCAAATTATTGCATCAAAATCTTGTCTGTGAAATGTTGGAATGTGACCATGTAAATCTCCAAGAATTAGAAAAGTTATTTTTTTAGACATTAAAAAGAATGAGTTAATAGTATTTATATGTTTTTTTGCAATTAAAAAAGTGTTCTTAATAAACAACTATTAACACATAAGGATGTGATTTATATATCTTAACATATTAGTACTGGTATGGAATCAACTAATACATTATTTGTTGTTTTTGGAGCAACAGGAGATTTAATGAAAAAGAAACTTTTTCCATCATTTTACAATCTCTACACTAAGAATTCAAATATCTCGGTTCTAGGTGTTGGGAGACAAGAATTAGATGATGTAACATTTAAAGAAATGAATAATGAACTTCTTTGCTCCTTTGATGACTTGGGATTTAAAGATAAAGTATTTTATCAAAATGTTCAATACTCAGAGCAAGAAAGTTATGTTCATCTTAAAGAAAAAATTGATATGTTGAAAAAAGAACAAAAAGACTTACAAGTAATTTTTTATCTTGCTATGCCACCACATCTTTTTGATCCTATTATGCAAAACCTTAAGTTTCACGGATTAGATTCAATTGAAATATATAATACTAAAATTGTTTTTGAAAAACCATTTGGTGTTGATTTAGAATCTGCAAAAGAGCTAAATAGAACTATATTAAAATCTTTTAAAGAAACACAGGTATATAGAATTGATCATTATCTTGGAAAAGAAGCAATTCAAAATTTCTTAACTCTGCGTTTTGCAAATTCTTTTTTTGAACCCTTGTGGAATAATAATTATATAGATAATATTCAAATTACTGGATTTGAAACTATTGGAGTTGAAGGCAGAGGAGGATACTATGACACTTCTGGAGCTCTTAAAGATATGCTTCAAAATCATTTATTACAGATGCTCTCACTCATTGCAATGGAACCACCTGCCACATTAGGTGCAAAACACATAAGAGATGAGAAAGTTAAGGTTTTTGAAGCAATTCACCATCTTGAAAAAGATATGAAAGGACATATTGCATATGGACAATATGGTGCTGGAAACATTGATGGCAAAGAAGTACTAAGTTATAGAGATGAAGAAGGAATTCCTGAAGATTCAATTACTGAGACTTATGTTGCACTTAGAGTTTTTATTGATAATTGGAGATGGAAAGGAGTTCCATTTTATTTGAGAACTGGAAAAAGAATGCAAAAGAAAGGGACAACAGTAGTTGTTGAATTTAAGAAATTACCACAATTACTCTACAACTCAAATGATGAAGTTGATACTAATAAACTTATTATCCACATCCAACCTGATGCTTCTATTTCAATGGAATTTAATGTGAAAACTCCTGGGACAAATACTAATGTTGATCCCGTGATTGCTGAGTTTGATCATAAGGAATTTTTTGGACTTGACACACCAGAAGCATATGAAGTACTATTTAATGAAATTGTTAAAGGAGATCAATCCCTTTTTGCAAGACTCGATGGTGTTGAAGAAGCATGGAGAATTGTAGACTCAATTATTAAGTGTAAAGATTTACGTGAGAATATCGAGGTATATCCTAGTGGTAGTCTCGGTCCTAAAGGGGCAGAAAAATTATTGGAAGAAGATGGAAGAAAGTGGCATAATTTATAGTAAGAACTTAGGAGAAGATCTTTTTGATTTCTTTTTTGAAGCTCTTGAAGAGTTAAAAGATAGAGAAGTAATCTATGTAGGATTATCGGGCGGGAGATCATTTAATGAATTTTATGAAAAACTAGTCGAGTACAAAGATAAGATTGATTTATGGAGTAAGATAACATTCTGCTTTGTTGATGAGAGAATTGTTCCTCTAGATTCTGATGACTCTAATTATAAATTAGTTAATTCGGTATTATTTGAAGAGCTGATTACTTCTGGTTTAATTACGTCTAATCAAATAATTACTCTAGATTATAATGCCAAAGATGTTGCTCTAGATTATAATCTTAGAGTGCCTAGGATAGATATAGCTCTCTTTGGCTCCGGTGAAGATGGACATATTGCATCTCTTTTTCCAAAACACGAGTTATTAGTTTCAAAAGAAGAAAAATTTCTAGAAATACATGATTCACCAAAACCACCACAATCACGAATTACATTGAGTCCATCTATGATCTATTCTATAGAATTTAGTTGTATTGTGTTTAAAGGAGAAGGTAAGAAGGAAGCTTTTGAAAAGTTTATTAACCCATTAGTTGATTATACATTGTGTCCTGCAAAACTTGTATTACATAGTAAAAAAAATAGAGTTTTTAGGAATTAAAAATAAATGAAGATGCTAGTTCTTCTAATCTATCTCCTTGATTAGAAGTTTTTAAATTACCATCTGTTGCTAAGTCTTGTTCTTGTTGACTTTTACTAGCAATTAATTTTTCTTGTTTGAGTTTTAAAATTTTCTCATCTAAGAGTTTCTCTTCTTGTGAGAGTAACCTTAAGAGATTGCTTTGGTTTATTGCAAAAAAACCTTGATTTGACTCTTCGAAATCAAATGTTTCTTTTGATAGAGATAATGTTGCTCTATATCCTTGTTCTGTTTTTTTTACTGTAGCATTAGGTCTTGATCCAGAGTACTCTTGATTGTGTGCTTGAACAATTCCACCCCTTCTTGTAATAGCATATTCTCCACTAAAATTTGAATAAATATTGTTTAATCCTTTTTCATTGAATACTAAGTAGATTAAAGTATTAGTCATAATAAAAGAGAAAAAAAGTGCTTTTTAAATGTTGGGTAGTTACTTTAGTAAAATATCTTTTTTATGAATAAGTAAAAGTACTTTTTTATACCCTATTACTAAAAATGGAGAGATTATAAGAGATAGAGAAATCATTGATATTATTAAATTATATCCATAATCACTAATCATTTGATTTGATTGTCCTAAAGCTGCCAATACATAACTAAACTCTCCTATGTGAGAGAGAAGTAGGGCAATGTAGAAACTATCTTGTTTATTTACTTTGAGATACCTTAGCACCACATATCCAATTACAATATTTACTATAAATGCAATTAAAGTAAGTAAGAAAATGATTTGCCAATTTTCTAATACAAATGAAATATCAATAATTACACCAATTGATATAAAAAAGATAGCTAAAAGAACAACATAAAAAGGAGATAAACTCTTACTTACCCATTTACTTTCTTTAGCTGATGCAATAACTACCCCTGCTACAAATGAACCTAGTGCAGCAGAGAGTCCTAAGAGAGAAGTAATTAATGCAAATCCAAAACATAATCCTAGAGCAGTAAATACCTGGAGTTCTGGGTCATGTTTTACGGAGTTGAAAAAAGGCAATCTAATTTCTTTTTTTTTGACAATATATGCTATAAGGAGAGAGAGAAGTAAAATACCAAATATTTGAGTTGTAAATAATATAGGGTTAAAACCAGCTGAGCTAAAAAAACCTAAGATAATAATCATTGGTATTGCAATAATATCTTGAACTACTAAAATACCCAAAATATTTTGCATTCTTTTTGAAGATTGTTTACCGTCTGCTTCTAAAATTTTTAATATAACTGCAGTGGAAGATAAACTAATTACAAAACCTAACAATATTATTCTACCTACTGGCCAATTGAGATAAAAACCAAGTAAAAACATTATAGCAACACTTACTATAACCTGAAGTGTTGTTCCAATAAAAGAGACTTTCCAATTTTTGAGAAGTTTATCTAAAGAAATTTCCATTCCAATAAAAAATAAAAGCATAGTCACACCCAAATCTGCAAGTAATGCCATTGTAGGTGTATTTTGTAGAACATTGAGAACATAAGGACCTAGCACAATTCCTGTTAGAATATAAGTAATTACTGAAGGTACCTTGATATATTTTAATAATGAATTTAATGCAAAAATAGAAAATGCTACTAATACAATAAGTGGCATTAACGGATCAATATATGTAGACATACAATAATAAAATTATGATAATATATAAAACTCTGTTTTTAATTAAGTATCAAAATACTTGTATTTAAGAGTGTTGCAAATAAGACCCAAAGTAAATATAAAAACCAAAGGGACGCTAGTACCTTTGTTTTTTGGAAGAGTTTTATTTGAATCGCTATTATTGTTGATAACAAAGCTATAATTATTACCAGAGCTAATTCTATTTGATGGGCTATGAAAAAAAATGGAGTCCACAAAAAATTTAATAATAATTGAGTATTAAAGAGATACTTTGTTTTTGAATCAGTTTTATTCTTATAGATATAAAACGCAACAAGCGCAATTATGAAATATAATATTGTCCACACTGGTCCAAAGATCCAGCCTGGTGGATTAAACACAGGTTTTTCTAATGTTTCATACCAACTATTTACTTGAGTTACTGTAAAGGGCGTCCATATAATTCCTAATAATTGAATTCCAATTACTAGAAGAATTAGTATAGACCATTCTTTTTTATTTCCAGGGATTACTTCATTTAATTTCATTTTTTAACCTCTAATGAATTTGATAATTCCAGTGTCCTAATTGGAAATGGAATTGTTATGTTTTCTTTATCAAATGCTTTTTTAATTTCTATAATTGCATTACTTCGACCTAAGAGATAATCTTTTTCATTTGCATAATTCACCCAAAATCTAAGGGAAAAATTAATTGAACTTGAGTCAAAATTTGTATAAAAAAATTTTACTTCCTCATTGGGTAAAATTTCTTTAACATTTTTCATAGCTTTAAGGGTTACTTCTTTAACTTTTTCTAAATTATCATTATAACTAATACCTACCTCTAAATCTACCCTTCTTTTTTTGCTTCTGGTATAATTAATAAGAGGATTTTCAAATAAAATTCTATTTGGAATTTGAACATATTGACCTTGAAATGTGATAACATTTGTGCTCCTTAGATGAATTTGATCAATTGTTCCAAAGATATCCTCCACTTCAATTACATCACCTATTTGAAGAGGTTTTTGAAATGATAAGACTACACCTGCAAAGAAATTTGCAGCTATATCTTGAAATGCAAAACCAACTACAATTCCTAAAATACCAACTCCTGTTAAAATAGAAGTTACTGTTTTACTTAATTCTAGTATCCCTAGCGCCAAAATTAATCCTAAAATAATAATAGATACTTTAATTGTGGTTGAGAGTAAAGAGACTAGAGTTTTATTTGATACATATTTTTGAAGAAGTTTTCTAACTCCTTTTTTAACAATACTTGAGATAATATAAAATATAGTAAATACTACAATTGCTAGTATGAGTTTAGGAAGAAAATATATTGTTTGTGAGAGAAAAGTTGAGAGAGTTTCTTGTAAATACGAAATTATTTCTGAAATCATATTACTAAAAAAATTATAGTATTAAACTAACTATAAATAATATCACAAATACAAAAAATAATACTTTTGCAATTGATGTAGCTGTTCCTGCTACTCCTCTAAATCCAAAAAACGCTGCTGCTAGTGCAACAACTAAAAAAATTAATGCCCATTCTAGTAACATTTTAACCTACCACCATTTGAATGAGTTTATTTGTATCTTCTGTTGCTTCAAATCTATCAACAGTTCCATCCTCATCGTGGATTACTAAAAAAGCCTCTTGATCTTTAGCTAGATCATATGCATAACCAATTGCCATTCTTTTTGAATCGAATAACTTTGAGGCTTTTTGTGCATTTTCAGCTTTCACTGCCCATTGTCCTTCTTGTGGTAATACATGTTGTGCTTCTCTTGTCATGTAATAATTATGTGTTTTTATTTCATATAAAACAATACTATATCTTTTTTTATCAAAAATACAAAATAATATAAATAAATGTAATTATGATAACATATGCTTAAAAAAAAAGAATTTGATCTATTATCTGAGCTTGAAAAAAATAGTAGAATTCCTCTCTCTGAATTAGGAAAAAATATCTCGATATCAAAAGAAAATGCTAATTATCTTATTAAAAAATTTCAGAAACAAGAGTTTATCTTTAGATTTGAAACAATTACCAATTATGCAAAATTAGGTCTTACTGGATACCAACTTAATTTAAAACTTAATTTTACTAGTAGGAGGAAATACCATAATTTTAAGGAATATATTGAAAAAAATTCCACTTTTAAATTTTCTCACTTTTGCGAAGGATATTATGATTTTATTGGATTTATCTATGTAACGTCAATTAGTAAATTTAATGAAGTATATCATGAAGTAAAACTTATTTTAGAAGAGTCAATTATAGATGAGAAAATATCTATTTTAACTGAATCAAAAAAGTATTGTATTTTTGATAAAGATAAGCATTCTGAATTTAGATATTATGCAATTTCTGATAATACTATAGATAAAATCTCTGAAACACAACAGATGATTCTTCAAGAATTAGAACAAAACTCCAGAACTCCAGTTACTGAAATTGCAAAAAAGAATTCTTTGAGTACAAGAGCTACTATGTATTCTATTAAAAAGATGGAGAATGAAGATATTATTTTGGGATATTCATTAATGATAAATGCTTCTGCATTTAAGTTTACTCGTTATATTATCGATATTTCTGTTAAAAACATACAATCCATACCTGAAATTATTTATTTTTTTAAAGAAAAAAATCTTCTTAGAGCATCATATCAAAGACTTAATTTTACTAATTTATCCCTTGAAATTCTTTGTCCTGAAGAAATTATTATTCAAGACTTGTTATTTGATTTTAGAGAGCTCTACAATAAAAGTTTTCATCAATGTGAAATTTCATTAGTAAGAGAAGTAATATTTTAGTTTAT
>CAKZOW010000148.1 GCA_937138345.1 uncultured archaeon
AGGTGTTCTGGAGGTGGTAATTGTGATATGGATAATCATGGAGAAGCAGACACACTAAGAGCTAATGTTGGAACCTCAGGTATGGAAATTGATGGAACTGGTTATGTCAATGCAATAAATGATATTGACAATCCTTTTGGTAGCAATGATAATTTCTATTCAAGATATCGTTTATTATTTATTCCACAAAGTAATGGTTCATATTCATTTGGAACATATAGTGATGATGATTCAGAAATTGCAATATTTCCAAGTGATGGTTATGGTTCAGGATTTCAAACAGCACATCCTTTTGGAGCTCATGATGTTATTACAACACAATATGGAACATGGCACAATAATGGTGCATGTGGTTCAAATGTTGCAATTGAAGGGAGTAGGACTTTAACATCAGGAATTGGTTATTGGTTGGAATATCTTCATATTGAAGGAACAGGTGGTGAAGATCAACAAATGTGTATTAATAGGGGAAGTGGATATGAAGTATTTGATTTAACAAATTTTGGAGGAGAATTCTTTGCAAGATCATATGTTGCTATTGAACCTACTCTAAATTCACTCGCCCCACAAGAAGACTTTTTAATTAGCACAGTAAGTGGAGATACTCCTCTATGGACACTAGATTCACAACCACAAACATGCACTCCAAGTGAAGATGGAAGTTGTATTTTTTCATGGAATGTAAATGCAACAGGAGCAATAGATTCTCTTCATAATGTAAGTGTGTACTTTGTATCAAACAGGGAAGATATCTCTATTACTCAAACACAAATAGCAACAATTAATATTACAAACTTCATCCCACCTCAATTCACATTAGTGACTCCTCTTAATAGCTCAAAAATAGTAACTAACAACACCCAGATAAATCTCTCTTGGATGGTTGTAGATGAAGATCCATCAATACTCTCTAATCTCTATATTAATGGTGTATTTAATCAAAGTATAACTTGTACAACTTCAATACTTTGTAATGTATCACTTAACTTTACACGAGGACAATATACTTGGTTTGTTAATGGTTCAGATTCAACACTCAATTCAGGACAAAGTGACCAACAAGAATTTATTGTAATAAAAAATTATCATACTACAATTAGTAAAAATATCTCCTTTATTTCAACTAATCTCTACACAATTAACATTACATCAAATAATATTTTGGAGCAAAATAGAAATATTACACTATTAGATAAAGTAGAATCACCTTTTATTCCAGGTTCATTTACTCCTCTATTTACTCAAAACTTTTTAGAAGTATATTCATGGAACCAACACATAGCAAATAATTACACTATTTCTTACTTGGTAAGTAATCCTAGTAATGGTAGTATCATGTCATTATTTAGAATAGGTTTAGAATAGAGTAAAAAGAGATTGCTCAGAAAGAGTATAGAAAGTTACTTATTATCTTTTAATATTTGAACTAACGTTGCAGTATTTGTTCTTCCTCCACCATTTGCAGATTGTTGAACAAGTGCAGTAATATATGGGTTAACTTCTTCTAATGCAATTGAGTATTTCTCTGAAAAATCTCCTTTTTCACTAGTATATCCAAAAGCAAGTTCATTATTTGAATTAATTAAAGCAGCATATCCAAGACCACTTTCTTGAGCTAATCTATGAATTAAAGCTCTACGTTGAAAAAAATTATCAATAGTCGGAAGAGTAATATTACTACAAATTTGACCATTAGCATAGCCAACACTCATCGAATCAACACAAGTGTCAAATTGTTCTGCAGTTCTAGAATTAAATTCGCTATTAACTCCTTGATTAACATCCAATTTAAATTTTTCCCAGTCATCTCTAAACTTTAAATCCAATTTATTCTCATTAGCATATTTAATTAATAATGAGAGGAATTGGGGCTCAGTACTATGATATGCAGCAAGGGTTCTTTGAATTGAAGACCTAACTCTTGATTTACTTCCAAACATATCTAAGTTTTGTGGATATGAGGTTTCGTCTCTTTGTTGTACTCTTAGATCGCCATTTATATCTCCAGTAACTAATGTTAATCTTTTTTCCCCATTTACTTCAGATTGAAATTTACCACCTCTTTTATAATCAATTGAATCAATGCTTTGACATGAATAAACCAGTGCTCCAATAGAACTTATCATTTCAATAGGAGATAAGAATCCTTGTTCTTGCCAAGAGGAAATTTCTTCTGGTTTTAAGACAAAATATCCGGGATATCCTATTGATAATGAGAACAACTCAAGACTCAAATCTTGTTCAGATTTTCCAACATTAATTTTTCTTTTAGTTAATGTAGGATATATCTCATTTAATTTTTCTTTTAATTTGGGATATTCTTTTGCTAAAGCTTTGAGAAAGCCTTCCTCTTTTAATTCTGGTACAATTCTATCTTCTAATTCAAACTCTGAAATAAAAGATGAAATATGCCCTCCCTCATCTGAAAAAGTTTTAACTCTATCGACATAACCTTGTTTTTCTAAAAGAGAGAATAATTCAGAATTAATATGAAAATTTCCGTACATACTAATTAGATTATTGGTAATTATTTAAATGTTACTACTAAAATGAACAAATATAGGATTCAATGAACATGGACAAATCAGTGTATATCAATAATATATTGTATAAAAAACTATTTATGGACACTTACAAGTCCCGAGACTCTCATCTCGAAACCCCAACCTCAAATAAGCGACTAGCGGGAATTGAAGAACGTGATTCTCTGAATCACTTTGATAAAAATTTAGAATAAATTTTTATTCACCGCGAAGCGGGTGAAATTCTAAGCGACTAGCGGGAATTGAACCCGCGACCTCTGCATTACCAATGCAACGCTCTACCACTGAGCCATAGTCGCGAAAATAAGAATTGCCGGGAAAACAATTCAAGTAAATAAAATCAAATTTCTCTACCTTAAAAGCTTTACTACTTCTATTTGATTTCACCATGTAATAATAAAAAAGATTTTTAAATAGGTTTTTTCAAAATATCTTATGACTAAAATTAACAGTTTATCCAAAACACTTGGAGGAAACAAAAAAATCAATGCAGTATTCTTAGGGATTGGACTTACAATTTTCTTAATTAATATTTCATCATTTCTTACATATCTTCCAGTTGATTATTCAGAAGTAGCATTTGATATTTCAGTATTCTCTTCAATGATTATCATTTTAGTTGCAGTATATAATTTACACGAAAAAAAATAAAATGACAAAAAAAAAAGTAATTCACACAGTACATGAAAATCATTTCAACTTCACAAGACAACAAGCAGGATTATTTTTCCTAGGTGTTGGTTTAACTTTATTTATTTTAAATATGGTTTCAATGATTAATATGTTAGAATTAATTCTAGCAGTAAAAGACCAAGTTCAATATCCTTTTTTAGGATTTTGGATTTCAACATTTGCATCCTTGATTTTGATGGGATACTCAGCAATGAATATTTATAACAACGAAAAGTGATTTCATATGTTGTCTTATCAATAACCTTATTTTTTTTTACAATAGCTTCGCTTGAAGACTTCAAAAAAAAAGAAATTTATGATTATATTAATTTTCTCTACGCAATAATTATTTTATCTCTGGCAATAATTCACTCTTTATATTCTCATTCCTTTGATCCTATAAAATATGCAGGTTTTGGTTTAATTCTATCTTTTTTAATGGGGGGTATTCTCTATCTCTTAGGGATTTGGGGTGGAGGTGATGCTAAATTTTTAATTGGATTTGGAGCATCTCTTCCTTATCTCTTAGAATTTTCCTCAACATTAGTTCCTGCTCAAGCAAGTAATTTTTTACTTAACTCAGTATCAAATTTCATGAGTATAATAATTTCTATCTCAACTATATACATTATTATAATTAATTGTTTTGTTATGTTTTTGTTATTGCTGTTTTTGACAAAAAAAAGAGAAAGGCAAGTAACTCTCAATGCTCTAACTCTTCTTGTAATATTAATTCTTTTAACAATGGGTTTTTTCTTTCAAGTAGATCCTTTTTTATTATTTTTATGGGGTTTTTTTGCATTTGCAATTTCTTTTTTCTCAGACGATTATCTCATGGATTCACTTTATCTAAGAGTTAAGAAAAAAACCAAATTCTTAGAAAATTCAGATGTTTTAGATTCAGATTTTAAAACAAAAGAATTGTTTTATTCACAAAGTACCTTTAATGAAGGTATTCCTAGGAATGTTTTAGAAGAAATCAAAAAAACAAATAAACAAAATGTAGTAGTTAGAAAATTATTTCCTATGGGGATGCTTCTTCTTCTCAATTTTATTTTGTATGGAATAAAAATACTATCAATTGACATTAAAAATCTAGAGATGATGGCATTTTTACTTAAATTCTTACTCCTCTCATTTTTAGTGGGAGGTGTATTAATTATGTGTATGATTGTAATATTTGTGATTAGAAATACTCATAAGGTAAAAAAACTCTTTTCAAAAAATCAAAAATATTTATTTTTTGCAATTACTGTGTTGTTAATAGTCTTATCTCTATTTTATACCAAATATGCCTTAATACTTTCATTAGCATACTTATATTATTTTTTTAAAATATCTAAACTTTTTGAAAATTCTATGTTTGTATTAAAAAAACCTCTCTCTTCTTTAGTGCCTGGTGATTGGATCATGCAAGATATTGTAGTTAAAGATAAAGTTTATTTTAAAGTAGAAGATTTCAAATTAGGTGTTGAGGAAGAACAACTTCAAAAAATAAAAGACTTATCAAAGAAAAATCCTTCTTTAAAGTCTATTTTAATTAAAGATGGTATTGCATTTTTACCTCCAATGTTTGGAGCATTTATCTTACTCCTTATCCTCTAATTTTTTAAATCTATTTCTTTTTATCCTATTATGAGAAATATTGTAAAAGCTATAATCTATGATTCATCGAAGTTTCTAATTTTAAAAAGAACAAATTATAAAGGAGAAAAGAATGCAAATAAATGGGATCTTCCCGGAGGTTCTGTAGATAATGGAGAAAATTTTTTATCTGCTATAGCTAGGGAATGTTTGGAAGAGACAAATTTAACTTGTACAAACGTAGAATTAGAATCTACTCATGGAATTAAAGATATTTTTGACTTCCATCTCTATTCTATGAAATATGCTGGTGGTGAAATTACATTAAGTCACGAACATTCCGATTTTAAGTGGATTTCGTATGAAGAATTAGATGATTTTGTAATGTGTTCGGAGAAAATTACTCTTGAGAATATAAAAAAGTTCATGAAAAAGAATTAAATTAATTCTCCCATTTCAATATCTTCAACATCGCTAGAAAAATCCTCTTCAATTGATTTTTCCATAGTTGGCACCTCATCTTCTGCAGAATCTAGCTCTACAACAACATCATCTTTTAAATTAGTATCAGGACTACTAGAACATCCTGCAAAAATGATTGCTGTGATTAATAATAATGTGATAAATACTTGTTTCATTTTTAGTTTACCTCGAGTTCTTGTTCAATATCAATATCCATAATTGCTGCAACTTCAATAAGTTCTTCTTGATTAATTTCTTCTCCAGAGTTAAACTTACTTCCAATTACTTGTAATTTTTCAATATCTTCTTGTGTTAATTCATCCTGTTTTTCAATGAGTTTTTGCATTGCTAATCTCTCAAGATTTTTTCTTTTTTCCGGAGAGAGTTCTTTAAACTTTTCAATTTGTGCAGATGCATTAATTGTTGTCTCTGTATCTCTCATTTGTGCTCTAACATCAACTCTAGTCTGAGCTCTAAGTTCTCTTAGTTCTTGAGCTCTCTCTTTTGCTTCATCTCTTAGTTCTTGAGCTCTCTCTTTTGCTTCTTCTCTTAGTTCTTCTCTTCTTTCTTTAAGTTCAATTTTCAACTTTGTTTTTTCTTCATTAAACTTTTCTCTAGCTTCTTCTTTTTCTTCATCAGAGAGTGTTTCAAAATGAGCTTTAACTTCAAGTTTAACTTCATCTAATGTTAATTCACCAGATTCATATTGTGATTTTAATTCTTCAACATCAAGTCCAGAAATATTAGCATATACTCTAACTGCATGTTTAAGTGAATGTTTAGCTTTTAAATCTTCAAGTTTTTCTTTTCTCTCTTCTTTAAACTCTTCTTTTTTAGCTTCAATCTCTTCTTTAAGTTCAGCTCTTTGTCCTTCGTTAATTCCTTTAGAATATTCAACTTTAAATTCTTGGGTTAATGTAATAATTTCTTTTTTATATTCTACATAAAGAAGCGCTAAATCACTTGAAGAAGATGCTTCAACATCAACAGCTTTTACTTCATCTAAAATACTTTGAAATTCTAAGTGAATTCTCTCAAGTTCTTCTACAGTAACTCCTGATTCAACATCAACTTTTGCAATTAATAGTTCTGAATTTTCAACTCTTGCTTCTAACTGAAGTGATAATTGTTCCCATCTAAGAGCAGCACCTTCTTCTGTTGAGAAATATTCTTTTTCCTTTTCAGTTAATTCTTCCTGTACTTCTTCTTCAACTTCTTCGGCAGTATCTTCAACTTCTGTTTCAGATTCAACCTCTGTTTCTACTTCAATAGTCGTATTATCAGAAAATTCACTCTCTTGTGTTGTGGTGGAAGTATTTGATTCTACTTCGGCATCTACTTCAACAATGTTTTCTTCTAAGTCACTAATATCTACTTCAACAGATGTATCAATACCAATTGTTGTAGTAGTTTCATTAGCAAAAGCAGCAAGTGGTGATCCAAGCATTAATGTTGCTAGACCCACAGCTGTAATTTTTTTTGTGTTAATTTTAACCATTTTTAAAAACGTGAATCAAATCACGGATAGAACTCTATGGCTGGAACAGTATATAAATATTTATCGAAACTACCAAAACAAGACCGGAACAAGAACGAAATTACTCTTTTTCTTTGAGACTTAAATAATTTGTATTTCCAATTTGTTTTTTTTCAATATATCCTCTCAAACAAAGAGTTTTCACATTTCTAGAAATAGATGCTTTTGGAATTTGCATACTCTCTTCTAATTTCTTTTGAGTAATCTTACCTTCTTGTAATATTGAGAGTATTTCTTTTTGTCTCTCATTTAAATTTTCATACTCTCCTTTAACAAATGCTTTAACTCTTTTTTTTTTATAGCTGACACTTACACCATATCCAAAAATCATTCCAAGAAGCAATAGTAAGAATATCCATAAATATTGCGAGTATTTTTTTTCTAAAGTATCATCAATTTCATATTGTACAATTAGCGTAATTGGTTTATTAGTTCCAGTTCCAATAATCTTTAAATTTCCTTGATCTTCATCAATTCTAAAATTAGGTGTTGTTTTAATATAGTTTATTTGAGCTCCTTTTGGAAATGTTGTCTCAAAGATAAACGTTTCATATGCTATCTCTGAAGAAAAATTAATTGTCCAATACTTTCCTTCTTTAGATGTATATTGGGGTGTTTTCTCTCCACGTAAAAGTGTATTTGAAGAATCAATTCCTGAGATAAGAACATCTCCTCTCTCATCAATTAACAAGGAAATATCTGCATACTCTGAAGAAAATAATGTCTGTACTGAAAAAAATACTAGTAAAAGTATTCCAAGGCTTTTCAAATTCATAAGAAAAATGAGGATTATGTATTTATATAGTTATACTATAGTTATGTATTAATGATATATGATGTGGAGTTCATAATTAAAGGTTATACTTGATTCCAAATCTAATTTGTTCATTTTCAATAGGTTCAAATTGTTTTTGATAAATAGTAAAAATTGATGTTGAGTTGTTTAAGTTATAATTCATACCTATTTCTCCATAATATCTATTATCAACAGTAAAACCTTCATTAAAAGTACCTCCAATTTTACCATAAATATCTAAATTATCATCTAATTTTAATTTTTTATTAATATTCCATTCTAAAAATGATTTTTCAGTTCTATCTAAAAATTTAAAGTAGTCAAAATCTAGATTAATTTCTCCTTTAAGAGTTCCACCAATTCTAAACCTTGGAATATCTTTTTCTTTTTTTGAAATATGTAAGTTATCAAAACCTCCTCTTAAAGTTAAATTAGAACTATTAATTGGTAAGATTCCAATTCCGCCAATAACATATCTATCCGTTTGTCCATTTACTCTATCAATAATAGTTGAATATCCTTTAAAATTTCCACATTTAATTCCTAATTTTGGTTGAATTATTACTTCATCAGAACTCATCATGCCAGTTTGTGTTATAAATGAGTTAGCAGTCTCTACTGATATTTGCGATTTACATTCGTTTGCTAAAGTTGTATTTGTTAAACCTAAAAGTGCAACTAGCGGCAATACTTTTCTTAATTTTTTTTCTTGTGTCATTACAAAATAGAATACTAAAATATATTTAAACATCAGTGGTGTTAATATAACACCAAATTTATAAAGAAATAAAACATAGGGTTATTATGGATTTAGATTTTTTAAGAAAAATTGGACTTTCAGAAGGAGAAATTAAAATATATTCAAATCTGCTCGATTTTGGAGAACAAAGCGTACAAGAAATAAATGAGAGATTAAGAATTGAGAGAAGAAATATTTATGACATATTAAATAAATTAATTGAAAGAGGGTTAGTTAGTTTTATTACACAAAATAAAAAGAAAATATTCAAGGTAACTTCCCCTAAAATGATTCTAAGTTATTTAGAAGAAAAAGAATATCACATTAATGAAATTAAAGAAGAAGTTAATTCTAAAATGAAAGAATTGGAAAGTTCTTATTCAAAAGCAAAATCTGAAACTAACGCCCAAATTTTCAGAGGAGTTGAAGGAATGAAGGCTGTTTGGAATGATTTTTTAGAAGCAGAAGAGATGTGTTGGATTGGTTCAGGACGTTATGTGCCAGAAAATTTGCCCCATTTTTTTACAAGTTGGAATAGAAAAAGAGTAAAGAAAGGAATTATTTGGAAAAATCTTTTAAGGTCAAATATGAGGGATAAAAAAGCTTTTGATCTCGAAGAACAAAAGTTTTTACCTGAAGAATTTACATCAAATCCAACAGTTATTGGAATATACGGTAATAAAGTTGTTAATTTATTATTTTTTGAAGAATATTTTGCAATAGTTATTGAAAATAAAAAATTAGCAGATTCCTATAGGACTTATCACAAATATCTTTGGGATAACGTTGCTAAAGTATAATCTCGCTGGAATGTCTTTTTTTAGCAGTTGTTCTGAGCCTATTTCCGATTTTAAAATTTGGCTTCACAAGCAAAAATTGGTTTTTTTATTGACTTAATGAGCATCAGTTACTTAACCGCCAAAGCAATTCTACCCATCATCTTTATAAACCCATCAAGATTAATTTTTCTATCACTATGGCAGCAAAAGATGATAATAAGGTAGCTAGTTATGTGAGAATCATGGGAACTGACTTAGTTTCCAACGCGACTCTCGTATTCGGACTAGCAAAAATTAAAGGTATTAGCTATATGTTTGCTAATGCCACCTGTGTTGCTCTTAGTCTAAACAAATTGACTAAGATAGGTGAGCTATCTGAATCTCAGATAGAGAAGATTGAAGAGTTTTTATCAAACCCTGAAAAAAACTTACCAACTTGGATGTTAAATGCACAAAAAGATGTTCAAACTGGAAAGAATCTTCACTTTATTGCTAAAGACTTAGACTATAACGAACTTCAATTAAGAAGAAGATATGCTAAGACTAAATCATACAAAGCTCAAAGAATTAAAGCAAGATTAACAGTAAGAGGTCAAAGAACTAAATCTAACTTTAGACGTTCAAAAACTCTTGCAGCTATGAAAGCTAAACAAGGAGGTCGTAAATAATTAAAAAATGGGACTTCCAATTAAACACAGAAAAACATATGTTTCCCATAAAAAAAGATGGGACAAGTCAACAATTTTAGAAGAAGCTAAAGTTGTTGAGGATTATGCTCTTAAAAACAAAAAGGAAATCAGAAAAATTGAATTTATGCTTTCCAAATTTAAGACAATTGCTAAATCATTTAACTCATTAGATAATGCAAATGAATCAGAAGATGCTAAAAGATTTATTGCTTCATTAAAAGCAAAAGGTTTCTTAGCTCAAGAATCAAACTCATTAGATGATGTTTTAAACATTACAATTAGAGATATCTTAGATAGAAGATTATCAAATATTGTATACAAATTAAAATTAGCAAGATCACCTAAACAAGCTCGTCAATTCGTTGTTCACAGACACGTAAGAGTTGATGGAAAAGTAATCGATTCACCATCTGCATTAATTTCCTTAGCTGGAGAAGCAGCAATTGAATTCAGAGAATCATCATCATTATTTGATGAAGAACACCCTGAGAGAAAATTAGCAGAAGATGGATTAATTGAAGAAGTTACAAAAGAAATCGAAGTTAAAGATAATCAAATCTTAGACGAAGATGGAAAATCACCTTCCGATCTTAAAGAGGAATCTTTAGATGAAGAAGAACAAGATGAGGTTAAATCAAATTAAAAATGGCAGAAGAACAAGTAAAAGTTGAAGAAACAAAAGAAGTTTCAAAAAAGGCTGAAGCTCCTGCAAAAAAAGCTGAAAAATGGGGTATTCTTCACATTTTTTCATCATATAACAACACTCACCTTCACGTAACTGATATTACTGGAACAGAAACTATTGGTAAAGTAACAGGTGGTATGGTTACTAAGTCAGATAGACTTAAAGCTTCACCAAATGTAGCTTTCGCAGCTGCAAAACAACTCTCAGATTTATGTAAACAAAAAGGAATCACTTCCCTATACGTAAAATTAAGAGCAGTTGGAGGACACAACGGTCCAACAACACCAGGTCCAGGATCACAAGCAGCAATTAAGATGCTTACAAGATACGGAATTAGACTTGGAAGAATTGAAGATGTAACTCCAATTCCTCACGATTCTTGTAAAAGAAAAGGTGGAAAAAGAGGTAGAAGAGTTTAAAACTCTTTTAATCTAATACTATTAAAATGGCTAAAAATATCTCAACAACTCAAGACGGAGATGAATTCATTGTTTCATTCAAAGATACTCATAACACTATTGTTAATGCTATGAGAAGAATTATTTTAGATGAAGTACCAACATTTGCAATTGAAGATGTAGAAGTTGTAAAAAATGAATCACCTCTATACTCAGAAACTGTTGCTCACAGATTAGGACTTGTTCCTCTGAAAACAGATTTAAAATCATACAATTTTAAAGAATCCTGTACTTGTGGTGGTGTTGGTTGTGCTTTATGTGAAGTAAAACTAACTCTTGCTCAAAAAGAAGAAGGATATGTGTTTTCAGGTTCAATTAAATCTGATGATCCTCAAATTGTTCCTGCTGATATGAACATTCCAATTACAAAACTTTTCCCAGGAAATGAATTAGAATTAAACTTAAAAGCAGTTCTAGGTAGAGGAAGAGTTCATGCAAAATGGGCTCCTGCACATACTTATCTAAAAGAAGGAGATAAAAACGAAGTAAATCTTGTAATTGAGAGTTTTGGTCAATTAGATTCAAAAGACATCTACAATAATGCAATTGATATTCTTGTAGAGAAAATTAATGAATTAGAATCTAACTTATAATAAAAAATGGCATCAGAATCAAAATCAAAAGATCAAAAATATACAATTATTGATGGTAAAGATTTAGTACTAGGTAGACTTGGAAGTGATATTGCAAAAAGATTACTTTTAGGTGAGAGTATTAAATTAGTTAATTGTCAAGAAGTTGTTATCTTAGGTAGAAAGAAATTTTTAGTTGAAAGATACAAAAATAAAATTTCAAATAAAGTAATTAAGCAAGGTCCTTATTATTCAAGAGCACCTTCAGACATTGTAAGAAGAGCATTTAGAAACATGCTTCCTTACAAAAACCAAAGAGGAATTGACGCATACAAAAGACTTAAATGTTTCAACTCAGTACCTGCAGCATTAAAAGATGAAAAATTTGCTACAGTAGAATCAGCTCAAGTTGATAAAGAGACAACATTTTACTACACACAAGTTGGAGAAATTTGTAAGTCACTTGGTTACACTAAAATGAATTAAAAATGGCAGGAAAAAATAACTCAGTATTAACATCAGGATTTAGAAAAACATCCGTTGCTAGAGCTTCACTTGTTAAAGGTTCAGGAAATTTTAAAATTAACAACCAAAGTGTAGAAGAATTCAACAACAACACATTACTTCAATTAAAAGTAAAAGAACCTCTTATCATTTCAGGATTAGAATCAAAATACGATATTAAAGTAACTGTATTTGGTGGTGGAGTTAACTCACAAGTTGACGCTATTAGACAAGCAATTGCACGTGGTTTAGTTGAAATTTCAGGTTCAGAAGAATTAAAAAAACAATTCGTTGAATATGATAGAGCATTAATTGTATCTGATACTAGATTCAAAGAGACTAAAAAACCAAACAACTCAAACGCGAGAGCAAGCAGACAAAAGTCATATCGTTAAATCTCATCTATTGATGAGTTTAACAAAAACACATTGTGTTTTTATGTAATTTTGTAATGCAAATTAACAAATAAAAAATGGAAAAAAAATCATATGTTAAGGTTAAATGTCACGAATGTGGTAATGAACAGAATGTATTTGGTAGAGCTTCAACAGAAGTTAAATGTACTAAATGTAATGCAGTTTTAGCACTTCCTACTGGTGGAAAAGCACATATTAAAGCTGAAATTATCGAACTTATCTAAGTTCTGATAATATTTTATTTCTAATATTATATCTTAATCTCTAGTTTTTACTATAGTTTACATACAAGAAACAATTATAAATAAAGAAGAAGAATTTTCTTTATGTTTGAAGTACTATTTCTAGCAGTAGTGTTAATTTATGCATTAATTATGTCTTATCAAGATATTAGATTTAGAAAAATAAAAAATAACCTCACATATTCTCTTTTATTATTATCTTCATTATTATTTATCTATTCTCAATTTGTAGTATTTTCAATAGTAAATATTATTACTTTAGCAATGATGGTATTAGTTTCATTTTATGTATTTCATAAAAAAATTTTAGGAGCAGCTGATGGAAAAATAATTATTGGGATATCGATGATATTACTTTCTTTAAATGTACTATATCTCTTTGATTTTATTATCAATGCTATTATTCTTTATGTTTTTACACTACTTATGCTAATTATTACAAAAACTTCCCTATCTAGTAAAATCACAGCCTTTAGAGAACAAAATTATCTATTAATTTGTTTCCAAACACTACTAACTCTCTCAATACTAGCATTATTTTCAAGATTTATTGGTTTTGATCAATTTGATATTCTGTTCACATTAACATTATTTCTTATTGTACTGATAACAATTGCACCTCTTGGAAAAAAACTATTTAAAAAATTGGATGAAAATTCCCAAATTGTAATTTCATTTATCCTTTTTTGTTACGCATTTTATGACTTATTTTCATTATTTTTAACTTCATTTATTTATTTATTTACAATAAAATCTTTGATACAAATTATTCCAAACCTCTCCGAGAAAATTCAATATAAAAGAGGACATACTTCCTTCCCATTAATTCCAGTCTTGTTTTTATCATTAATTGTAGTAATTTTATTACAAAAAAATTTAGTACTCGTACTATTTGGATATTAGATAAAAATCAATGATATTATAATTGTAGTGACAAATTATTAAAAATAGTTTTCTTGTTGTATTAGTATAGTTAATGAATCTGAGAAGAATAGTATTATTAGTAGGACTAGTATTGTTGGGTATATTACAATGTTTTTCTACCATACAAAATATTAGTGATTGTGGACAGTCGTTAATCTCAACAAATTCTTTATTTTTATTAAACCAATCAATAAATGATAGCGGGGGAACTTGTATTTGGCTTGGAACTGATGAAGACGATTCAATTTTAGACTGTCAAGGATTCAATATAACTGATTTGGGTGGAACTACCTATGGTATCCGTGTGGATTCAAATGTTGAAAATATAACTATAAGAAATTGTAATGTTTATGGATTTACAAGAGGGATGTTTACAGGAGGATCTATGATTGAAGTGTATAATTCTACTTTTTTTAATACACAACTAGAGTTAGAGTTAAACAATGTTATCTTAAGAAACAGTTTATTAAACAATGTATTATTAGAACTCAATGACGGGTTATCAAATTCTACTTTTGATAAATTAACTTTTGAAAATGATAGTAATATTCAGATGTCTAATGTTGTTAATAGTACATTTACCAATCTTGATTTAAGGAATTTATCCTCACCATTATTCATGTATTCAGAATCTGATAATAATAATTTTTATAATGTCTCAATATCTGATTTATTTTTTTTATCAGGATCAACAAATAATTCTTTTGTAAATAGCAGCTTTGATAGTAGTATTTCTTCAAGTAATTGGTCTCAAACTTTAAACTTTTTTGAAAATAATTCATATGTATCTAGTATTATAAATGGATCAGGATGTATTATTACAGCACAACCAGAAGTAATTTGCGATACGGGAATTTGGTCAATTATGAGTTTAGTTACAAACCAACCTACAACATCATCTTTGTTTCCTTTTCTATCATTGTATTCAGTAGTAATGTTTTTAGGTCTTTATTTTTTACTTTAGTCAATTCTACTTCTTTACAACTAAAGTTTTATAAACTAAAAATATACTAAGTTAGTATGGTAGAAGAGTTAAAATTAAAAGTAGCTGAAGCTCATCAAGACGACGTTAATAAAGGTATTATTAGAATTGATTCTTCATTTATGAGGGCTTTAGGTATTTCTGTAGGTGATATTGTAGGTGTTAAGGGAGAAAGGGAAACTCTTGCAGTAATTGATAGAGCATATCCATCTGATTTAGGTCTAGAAATTATTAGAATGGATGGAATTATTAGAAAAAATGCAAAAATCTCAGTAGGAGAACATGTTACATTATTTAAACCAGAAATCAAAGAAGCAACAAAAGTAATTTTAAATCCTCTTCAAGATTTTGTACTTCATCCAACAACACTCTCAAATCTAAAAAAAGGTCTCCAAAGAAAACCCGTAACTCAAGGAGACATTATTACAATTGGTGGAGGATCACCTTCTTCTCTAGATAAAAGATCACAGTTTTCATCAAATAATCCTTTTGCAATTGATTTATTTAATGTTATTGAAAATGATTTTTTAGGGTTTAATTTAAACTCTGCAAAATTTAAAGTAGCAGTATCAAAACCAAGTGGATTTTTATTTATTGGTCCAAAAACAACAATTGAAATTAGCTCAGAAACAGATGAACAATCTGCAGCTGGTGTAAATTATGAAGATATTGGAGGTCTTAGGTCTCAACTTACAAAAATTAGAGAACTCGTAGAACTACCTCTAAAACACCCAGAACTTTTTGCACGTTTAGGAATTGATCCTCCTAATGGTATTTTACTCTATGGTCCTCCAGGTACTGGAAAAACACTTCTAGCTAAGGCAATTGCAAATGAGAGTGAAGCTAATTTCTATTCGATTTCAGCTCCAGAAATTGTTAACAAATTTTATGGAGAATCTGAGAAAAAATTAAGAGAACTCTTTGAAAAAGCACAAAAAGATTCACCTTCAGTAATTTTTATTGATGAAATTGATGCAATTGCTGCAAAAAGAGAAGAAGTTCAAGGAGAAACAGAAAAAAGAATTGTAGCACAACTTCTAACATTAATGGATGGTATTAATAAATCATCTAAAATGATTGTAATTGCAGCAACAAACAGACCTGATGCATTAGATGAAGCTCTAAGAAGACCAGGGAGATTTGATAGAGAATTAGAAATAGGTGTTCCAAAAGCAGAAGATAGATTAGATATTTTAAAAATTCATACAAGAGGTATGCCTTTAGAACTTCCAAAACAATTTAAAGCATATGAATCATCTCTTAAAGCTTTTATAAAAAAATATGAGGGAGAAGTAGAAAAAGCAATTGATATTGAGTCAATTAAAGCTCAATTTTCAAAGGATCCATTAAAAGCTCTCCAGTCTCTTCCAGAGGAAGTAGTAGAAAAGGCAAGAAGAAAAGCATCAGATAAAACTCTAGAAAAAGTATCGGAGGTAACTCATGGATTTGTAGGTGCTGATCTCTCAGCTTTAGTAAAAGAAGCTGCATTTAATGTACTAAGAAGAAATTTTCCGGATATGGATTTAGATCAAGATAAAGAAATTTCACAAGAAATTCTACAAAAACTCGAAATTACACCCGATGATTTCACAGAAGCTCTCAAAGTAGTAAGGCCTTCTGCTATGAGAGAATTTTTAGTTGAAGTTCCAAATGTGAAATGGGATTCAATTGGAGGCCTTCTACCAATAAAACAGCAACTTCAAGAAATGGTTGAATGGCCACTTAAAAACCCAGGTGCTTTTGAGAGAATGGGAATTTCAGCACCAAAAGGAATTTTATTATATGGTCCTCCTGGAACTGGTAAAACTCTTTTAGCAAAAGCTGTAGCAACTGAGACTTCAAGTAATTTCATTTATGTTAAAGGACCTGAAATTATCAATAAATATGTAGGAGAGTCAGAGAAAATGATTAGAAAACTCTTTGAAAAAGCTCGTCAAAATTCACCATCAATTTTATTTTTTGATGAATTTGATGCAATTGCAGCAACAAGGCTTGGAGGTAACCAATCAAAGTCAACAGATACAATTGTAAATCAAATTTTAACTGAAATGGATGGGTTAGAAGATCTAATTAATGTAAAAGTAATTGCTGCAACAAATAGGCCGCTCTTTATTGATCCAGCACTGCTAAGACCAGGTAGATTTGATAAATTAGTGTTAGTTGATATTCCTGATGAAGAAGCAATTAAGTCTATTCTTAAAATCCATCTGAGCAAATCACCTGTAAAAGATAAAGAAAAACTCATCTCTTCCCTGTCTTCCAGGCTTGAAGGTTATGTGGGAGCAGACATAGAGGCTCTTGTAAGGGAGGCTGGGCTCATTGCACTTAGAGAAGATATTAATGTAGCAGAATTAGAGGAAGAACACTTTGTAAAAGCAATGGATGCTGTAAAACCTTCAGTTAATATCGATCTAAAAACTCAATATGAAAACATCGAAAAAGAAATGAAAACTCCTAAAAAAGATCCAAAAGAAGGGTTGAGTATGAATCAATATATGTAACATGGCACAAAATAAGGATCTTCTTACAGCTTTAAATAACTTTAATGGAAAAGATATGGGTGAACTGAGAAAAAAGAGAATTAATGAAGCAGAAGCTTTGTTCAATAACTCTAGAAAATTAAGTGAGCTAGTAGTTAGGGAAGATTTTAGAGTAGATTCATTTGTTTGTAAAAATCAAAAAACATCTATTAGTCCAAGAAGTGAGGTAAGATATGGGGAAGCAGTTCATTCATATCAAGGTGGATTTAAAGTAAATTATGAATTACAAGTTACTCCATTTGATGAAAGAGTTCCAGTTAATACTATTAACTTTCAAGGAGTTTTAAATATTCAAAATGGAGATTATATTTCTGTTCTGATTCCTAGATTTGAAGAGAAAACTATTGAAGAGTTGATTTCAGAGCACAATGGGAAATTGGTATATTATGACAGGAAGTTTACAGATAGTGAATTAGGTATTGAGATTGTCAGGTTATCTGATGATGGATACGAATTAGGGAGATATCGAAGCGTTGATTATGATATGTTTAAAAATTAAGGATGGCAAGATATGATGAAAACGGAAGGCCAATTAAAGATTCCAATTCTTTTTTTGGGAAAACCTCAAAGCATGAAAAAAGAAAATACTCTAAAGAAATTAATTCTAAAAGAGATAATTATGAATCTGAAATAAAAACAGTTGATCGTAAAATAGAAGAAAATAATACTTCTAACCAAACTCAAAAAACAGTTACAATCTCTCAAGAGGTTGATCTCTCAAAGTTTCCAGTTATTATAATTTACCCTCTTATTTGGTTTACTAATATTTTTGGATTAATTACTGGTTTTGTAATATATCAATCATTAAAACAAAAAAATATTTTAGGTAAAGAAAAAATAATGAAAAACATTAAAATAGCAATGATTCTTTATCTAGTATTTTTTGCTTTGCTATTTGTAATTCCCTTTCTTTTACCAATATTTTTAGGTAATGGTACTTTCTCATATAGTTCACCATAATTCAATACTTTTATAAGAACTCTTGTAGTTAAAATTCTATGAAAATAGAAATTCTCTTTAATGAAGAACTAGGAAATTATACGTTACAAAAAGAAATCAATGGAACTACTTCAATTAAAAAAGTTCCAATAAAATACAAACCACAAGACACAACTGCAAAATTTAGACAAACAATTCTCAAAGATAAGCTACTTTAGTTCTCTTTTAATATCTCAACAATATCTTCATATGAACAATTACTCTTAATTCCAAGTCTATTATTGTGAGGTTTTGATACTTCAAACCCCTTCTCTTCTAGTTTTTCCATAATTTCTGAAAATTTTAAATTAGATCCAATTTTAAACGATTTCTGAAGTTTATGTGTATTAAAATATCCAAATACATCTATTTCTTCTGAAATTAAAGTAAGTAATTTCTCAATTTTCTTCTTATCTTCAAGTAAATTCAAATTATCAATCATCTTCTCCACCAGTCCCTTGTCGCATAACTCACCCGTGTATATTGGTCCTAAATACTCTTTTGATAATCTAAATTCTGAAAATTCAATATGTTGAGTTTTAGGGTCACAGGTATAATACTTTAATTTTTTAACATCTTCAAGTGCTTTTTGAGCACCATCAAGAACTTTGAAAAATACTTTGTAATAATGATCAGAAGAATAACTAAGCATCACTTTGAGTTGTTTGTCATGTTTAGCAGCTTCTTTTTGTACATAAGAAATAAGATTTCTAAGTCCTAATTCTTCATAACAGTGAAGAAATTTAACATGAATTCCATAACGCCTAAGTGTTTTTTTAGGATATGTTCCACAAAGAGCTGCAGTATCTGTTGCAGTAACTGATAAAATTCCATTATGTTTCATTCTCTGAAGTGCAATGTCTAAAAACGGAACAGGAGATCCAAAAGGATCAACTTCAATAAAATGATAAAACTGAGAAGCAATAGTATTTATTGCATTTTGGTGTAAAAAAGTAATCTTCTCTTCGGAAATAGAATTATTCTTAAAATTTTTCTTAGCATCTTCAAGTGCATCTTTGGAGATATCTCCTACAGTCATTGACTCAAACATCTCAGGAATTGTTTTTAAAAATCTCATTTCACGAATACCACTTGCAATCATAGGATCACAAAAAGTAATTGGTTTATCAAAATAGGATTTAATTAAAAGAAGAGACATATCACGATTAAGCTTCATAACGGGATTATAAAATACTTTAAGCTCTTTTGAAATTAATTCTCCATAATGAGTAATTGAGATATTTTCTTCATTAATAGTGTTCATAAAATAAAATAACGTAAAAAACTTTATAAAGCGATAGTCTTTCATTTTTACTAAGAAGGACTGGGCAGTCATATATTCTAATGACCGGGTCGCCCAGTCTGGTCAAAGGCGCAAGACTTAAGATCTTGTTCTATATAGATTCGTGGGTTCGAATCCCACCCCGGTCATCTACAAAATTTACAAAGCAAACTTTTACTATTTTTAATTCAAAGCCTACCTTTATATATCTCTAAAACCTATAGTTATTACATGATAAAAAAATTATTAGTATTATTTACTGTATTAGTTCTACTCTCAGGTTGTTCTCAAAGTATTGAGGAAGTAAAACAAGATAAATATGTTGGTGAGACAATATCTGTATCAGGAACAGTAGAAGGTTCTATTAAAATAGGTGATCTCTCAGCATATACATTAACTGATTCTAATGGGGATTCCATTGGCGTTGCATCTGATGCTCTTCCTGCTGAAGGAGATCAAATAACAGCTAAAGGAACATTAATGAAAGCTCCTATTCTTGGTTATTATATTGATGTAGATAAATAGTATTCTTATTGTCTAGACATAAGGTGACAATAAAACTAGCATTTATAAATAATAGTAGATTACTATTATTATGAATAAAATAACAATTACAAGTATTGGAGATGACCAATATTATGAAGATATTAATCAAAGGATTGGAAATGTTTCAACTTTTGATTATGTTGCTCATTATCCAACTAATTATTTACAATTTAATATATATGAAAGAAATGGTGTAATTTCTGATTTTAAAAAAAACCCAAGATCAGTTATTTTAATACAAGATGAAGAAGTATACACTAGAGCAAGATCTATCATTAGTCCTCAGCATTTGCAAAGAATTATTCCTGCGAGATTTTCACATTCTCAATCAAATAGTTCTGGCTTAGACTTAGAAGAAAAAATAATCTCAGTAGTTCCAGAATTAATCTTACCAGAACAAAACGATACTCCTGCAAAAAAAGGAATTTTTGATTTTTTAAAATTCTAAATATTTATAAATTCTAATCTCTCATTTTTTCTATGTCAAAA
>CAKZOW010000149.1 GCA_937138345.1 uncultured archaeon
TTTTCTAGTAAGTTGGTGTCTCTTCCAAGTAAATACTGCATCTTCAACTCCACCATGAAGTATTGATTTTTTTTGATAATCCTCTAAACTCTCAAATGGTACAGAAGTATCAATTCCTGCTGCTTCACAATGGGCTTTTAACATTTTAAAGTAATACCCTTTATTAAAACCATACATAACTCTAATGGCTCCATCATCAATGCTTAGGCTTTCATTGATTACTTTTTTCATATCAAGTGCATATCTAATACCTAAACCATCACAAGATGGACAAGCACCTTTGGGTGAGTTAAATGAGAAAGTTAATGGTTCAAGTGGTTCAAAAGAGATTTTACAATCAAAACAAGCCATATGTTCAGAGTAGTGAATATGCTTTTCAGTGCCAACTTCTTCATGATTCATAATTTCAACTTCTAGTTCTCCAAAGCTTTCTTTTAAACCTTTTTCAACATCTTGAGCAATTCTATCTTTGTTTTCAGTTTTTACATCAACCCTATCACTTACTACTTTAATAATATCCCCTTTACTTAAATCTGGTGTACTTGAAAGGTTTATGATATTATCTCCTTTGTTCGCATCTGTAGTAATATTAGATAACGGTACACTATTTCCTGCTACTTCTAACAACCAATCGTTTATATTACCTTTAATTTTAAGATTACCTATGACGTTTAAATCGCTGTCAGAAGAAATCTTAACACTAGTTAAAAATTCACCACCGTAAATAGTGTTATTACCTAAAGAGGATAAATTAATAGCTTGCTGTAATTTAGTTCCATCATCCGTGATTAAGTCAGATTTTGCTCCAAACCACTGTGTGTGAACACCTTTGAAAATAAAAGAACCATTAAATAGAGAAGTACTATTAAATATAGGTACTAAATCTGATTTAATTTCTGTTTTATTCCCTGTAATTATAGCATTTATACTCTCTCCCCCATTAAAAATTAGCTTGATACCTTCTGGTAAAATTATTGTACCACCCTCTAAATCAAAAGAATGTATTATTTCTAAATCTGTATTTGAATAATCTATAAACCCTTCTCCTGTAGGAAACGTAAAATCAAAATTAAGAGGTAACCTAAACTTACCTCTCCTAGAAGTGGTAGAGACCCTTTCTTCCCCTAAGTTATATAAAGCATTTTTTTGAAAAACTTCACTTAACTCTTGTGTAGGGCTATCCACTTTCAGTCTGCTATCAGTAGCGTTATTAATACTCTTATTAATGTCTGCAGAAGATAAGCCTGCATAAGATAAACCTACCGTGTATATCCTACCCTCTACTAAGTTTTCTTTTTTTATACCTTCTCTTATGTTAACCGTGAAAGTTGTCTTATCAACATCTGTAAAAACAACCTCAGAAACATTAAAATATGCTACATCCTGTTTACCATACTCTGTGAACTTTAATAATAATTGCTCTTTACTATTATTTATCATTTGGTAAAACGATAATAACTCTAAATTATTAGAGTCATCATTGCTTAATATAATGGTTGTAGTGTCTGTGGGGTTATTATCGTCTACAGTAAATTGACCTACATCATCTATTGTAGGCACTAAAGTAATTTTGTTAGGTATACCTGTACTAATTATATTAAAGAGTGCTTGTAGTGACTCTATTGGGACATTAATATCTTCCCCCTCTTCATTAAAAGAGAATAACTCATAATTTAATGATGGATTTTTATCTAATCTTTTACTATTTGCTCTTGCCATATTCTATTTCTTTATGTAGACGTTTTTTATTAATACTTAAAATTCCCAAGCTAATCCTACCCAAACCCTTTTTTCAGAGTCTATAGACGTGTTAATTAATATATCACCTTTAGTTTTCCAGTACAAATCTGCCTTAGCTACTGGTACAACACCTAATGTAGGATTCTTTATAATTGGCATTCCTGCTGAAACTCCATAAAAGAATTTATTTTGAGTTGGAATAAATACTTTAATTATAGTATCTAATGGTATACTCCTAGGTTTAGTTTTATAACCAACTTGATAATTTAATAATTTACCTCTAACTTTCATGTTAAGATTAATTGTTATAGTATCGTCTTCTACTTTTTCTTTATAAGTATTAATCTTTATAGCATCTTTAAATAAACTATCTCTTTCTTTTTCATTTTTTAATGCTTTATATTTTTTATAATATGAGGAATCTATTTCTTTTATAACTTCCCCTTTTAAATATATTGGATAAGGTTTGGGTTTATAAACAGTGACAAATTCTTTTTCTATGACAGGTACAGGAACTTCTACTCTAATTGGAACTTCTACTTCTTCCGTTTTAGGGTCAAAGAAGTACATAATTGCAAAAGCTAATCCTAGTAAAATAAATATCTCTCTCCAATAATCTTTTATTTTATTTATTATAAACATGTACTATACTTTTTACTAATGATTTTACTAAAACATCTAAATAATCTCTATCCCATAAGTTGTTGTAATCTGAGATGTTATCCATAAAACCACATTCTAATAAGAATGCTGACATTTTAGGTTTCCTAAGTATGTAGTAATTAAACTCTTTATCCTTATCACCATCTGATTTATCAAACCTCATTCTTTGACCCCTTAAATCTTTTTCTAAGTTGGTTAAAATTACTTCTCCTATTGGGTCTGAACCAGTGTCCCCTACTGTAGTGAAACCCTCTACACCCTTACCTCCACCTGCATTTGCATGTATGGATAATATCCAAGTGTCGTTATTATCTCTAAATATATTATTAGACCTAGTTACTCTCGCACCTAGGCTAACATCCCTATCTTCTGGTGATATGTGGTAATAAGGTATAGAAAGCCTATCTAACTCTTCTTTAATACGATTTATTACGCATCTATTAAACATGCCTTCAAAAAGAACTCCTTTTGAATACATTGGGCTTCTCTTACCTGCTGTTTGGTACACCCCATTTATTAAACCTCCATGACCATTATCTAATATTACTGTTTTGCTCATTGTTTTTAGAGTTAAATAAATTTCCTAGTACTGGTGGCAATAATTTTTTTATTTTTTTAAGTATATTTTTACCAGATACTGCTTCAAAATTTTCAAAGATACTCCATACCTCTACTGCTGCAGGTACTAATACTGATAACTCAGCTATAGTAAATGTTTTACCAATAAGAGATATTGGTGTAGCCCCTAAAATTAAAGACTCAAAAATTATTATTATTATTATACCTAATCCATATTCATAGGTCTTCCTCCAAGTCTTTCTTAATAGATAGCTTTTTATAGCTCCCCAAAAAGATTTCTTGAAAGGGTTAAAAGGTATTCCTTTTAGGAATAGTGATTTTCTAATGCCTGTTAATAAGTCAAAGAAAATAAGTAACCATAATCCAAAAATTGGTGTCTTCATAGAAATCATTACACTTAGTATAGGGGTTATTAATAGTAACAATTTCTTACCTAATGTTAGGTTACTAAAAAATGTTGTTA
>CAKZOW010000150.1 GCA_937138345.1 uncultured archaeon
TCTTTAGAGAGAGAGCTTTATTCTTTGAAAAAAATGGTAAGTATACTAATTTACCTGTTAATTCAAATCCTAAATCTGAATATGCTGCTTTTTGGAAACAAGAGTTATATAGGTGGGAACATGGTTTAACTAGAGAATCTGATGGTGAATGGATACCAGGAGAATTATATTTTTACTGGAATTATAGTCCTATATGGTTAGTTAAAGAAGATAAGACTAATAATAGTGATAATAAAAAAAGTAAGGGTAAAAGAGTTAGAGAGTTTCCTAAACCTTGGTCTGGAGACTATTTATTTCATCACTATATAGATCAAGCTAAAACCAATGGTAAACATGGTAAACTCTTAAAATGTAGAGGGATTGGGTTTAGTTTTAAATGTGCTTCTTGGAGTCCAAGAAATATGTATATATACCCAGGTTCAGGTAATCCTAACTTTCATTTAGCTTCAGAGAAATCCTTTTTACAAGGTGATAAAGGAATCTTTGGTAAAGTAATGGATTGTTTAGATTGGATAGCTGATAACACACCTTTTGCTAAACTTAGACTTACAGATAGTAAGAAAGGGATGGAAATTCAGTTAGGTTATTTAGATGATTATGGTGTACGTAGAGGGTTATTATCCTCTGTGTTTGGTATATCATTAAAAGATAATCCTGAAAAAGCAAGGGGTATTCGTGGACCTCTAATTCATTATGAAGAAGATGGTTTATTTCCTAACTTAGAAACAGCTTGGAACGTAAATAGAAAGGCTGTTGAGGATGGGGATGTATCATTTGGATTTATGCTTGCTGGTGGAACTGGAGGTACTGAGGGTGCTTCTTTTGAAGGGTCTGAAAAGTTATTTTATAAAGCTGATGCATATAATATATACTCTATACCTAATGTATTTGATAAAAATGTTAAAGGTACTACAAACTGTGGGTACTTTTGGGGTGCTTATATAAATCGTAATAAATGTTATGATGAATCTGTTGGTGAATCTGACGTTATAAAGGCTTTAATAGAAATATTACAAGATAGGTTTTTAGTAAAATATAATTCATCAGACCCAAAAGCTATTACACAGAAGAAAGCTGAGGAATGTATAACACCTCAAGAAGCTGTATTAAGAATTGATGGTACTATATTTCCTGTAGCTGATTTAAAAGACTACTTAGAAGATATATTTCCACGTAAAGAATCTTTCTTAGCTGAACATTATGTAGGTGATTTAACATATAAAAATGATGGTGGAGTTAAATGGACTCCTAATCCAAGTTTATATCCAATTAGATCATATTCTAATGTACCAGCTAATAAAAGAGGTGCTGTTGAAATATTTGAAATGCCTAAGAAGAATGGTAATGGAGAAATAGCTAGTGGTAGATATATAGCAGG
>CAKZOW010000151.1 GCA_937138345.1 uncultured archaeon
TGTTTTAAAATACTCAAAAGAGATTATTTCTAAAGTAAATTCAATTAAAGAATTAATTGGCGAATATGAAACAAAACCTACTAAATATTATTATCTAGCTATTAGAAATTGGATTAATTTTTGTGAAGACCAAGAAATTCTAGTGGAAAAAGAAATTAACCTTATCAGAAAGAGAGTAAAGAAATCATTTAAAGATGATTTAGATTCTTATGTCCCATCTAAAAATAAGGTTCAAGAGTTATTAGAAGTTGTTAAGAAGAATAATTATATTTCTTATCTCTATGTTAAATTATACTTAGAAAGTGGTTTAAGAGGAACTGAAATAGATTATTTTATTCAAAATTATGATTCATCTAAAGTTGAGATTAATAATAATATCGTAACTTATCCTATCTATTATCAAAGAGGAAATAAAAATTCATATTATATGTTTATTTCTAAAGATTTGTTTGATGAGGTTATTAGTAATTTAGATTCTTTAAAGAAATTTAAGCCAAGTAATGTAAAATCATTAATTAAGAAAAAGAACTTAGTTTCATTAAAGTATCTAAGAAAATATCAATTTACCTTAATGATTAAAGCAGGAATTAGTTTTGAAATAGCTAATTTTATACAAGGAAGAGCTTCAAAAAATGTTGGGTTTAACCCTTACTTGGCTAAAAAAGAGATAGCTTTGAAAGAATATTACAAATTAATTTTCATTCAAACATTTTAGATTAAACTCTTTTTGATATCTTTTTCCCCATTGAACCATAGATAGTAATACAGGTTCTAATTCTTTACCTAACTCAGTTAAAGAATATTCTACTTTTGGAGGAACTTGGGCATATACTTTTCTATTAACTATTTTTTTTTCTTCTAATTCTCTTAATTGTTGTGTTAAAATTCTTGCAGAAATATTAGAAACTTCTTTTTTCAATTCGCTATGTCTTTTAGGTTTTTCTCTTAAATACCATAAAATCCAAGGTTTCCACTTACCACCAATTATTTCAGTTGATATCTCAATTGGACAAATATATTCTTTTTTCATTTTAATAGTTACTTTTATGTTACTATATAACAATTATGTTAATACTTGTTTATATAAGTTATAGTATAACTATTTATTACTATTATTTAAACTTAAGCAAAATGAAAAAAGTACTAATTATTAATGGATATGAGAAATACGAAGGTGTTGGTGAAGCAAAATTAAATAATTCTCTTGTTGACATAGCAAAAGAAGAATTACTTAATGATAATTTTGAAGTGAAAATCTCAAATATTGATTCACAATATGATGTTAATGAAGAGTTAGAAAAAAATTTATGGGCAGATTATATTATTGTTCAAACTCCAATTTATTGGTTTGGTATGCCTGGAGCATTAAAAACATATATTGATAGAGTATATATTGCAGGATATGCAAATGGAACAATGACAAAAGGGGATGGAAGAACTAGGTCAGATCCTACTAAAAAGTATGGTTCGGGTGGATTAATGGTAAATACTAAATATTTGATTTCATCAACATCTAATGCCCCAAAAGAATCTTTTGAAGAGGGAGAATTTATGGAAGGATATACTCCAGATGATTTATTATTGGCATTACATAAAACATTTGAATTCTGTGGTGTTCAAAAGTTAGATAGTTTTCAAATTTATGATATTTTCAAAAACCCAAATATTTCTGAAGATGTTGAAAATTATAAATCACATCTAAGAAAGAATATAATTGAAGATGAATAAAAAGTTAAAATTAATTGGTTATCCATTTTCCCCTTATGTGAGAAAAGTAATTTTTGCACTTGAATATAAAGGATTAGAATATAAACATGATCCAATTGTGCCATTTATTGAAAGAGAAAAGGTGTTACAATATAATAAACAAGGATCAGTTCCAATTTTATTAATTGATGGAGAACCATTAACTGAATCATCTGAAATTTGTAAATGGCTTGATGAATATACTGGAAATAACTTTTTATTTCCAGAAGATGAGATGGAACTTACAAAAGTTCAAGAAATAGAACAATGGGCAGATTCAACTTTAATGAGTGTTTTTGGAGGAAGTATGTTCTTTCAAAAAATAGTTCTTCCATTTTATATTGGACAAGATGGGAATGAAAAAGCTTTTGAGATGAGTAAAAACAACTATGCACCTCAAGTTTTACAAGAATTAGAATCATTATTAAGAGAAGGAGAATTTATCACAAAAGAATTATCTATTGCTGATATTGCAGTATCAAGTTGGATTAGAGCAGGGATGCTCTCAGGATTTGAGATAGATAATACTAAATATCCAAAAGTAGTAAATTATTTGAAAAAAGTATATTCTATTCCTGCCTATAAAAAGTTAATTGAAAAAGAAAATTCACATGATATTATCATTAAAGCAAAAAATGAATATTTAAAAGATAAAAGAATTATTGAATAAATAAATTAAAATGAGTATAGAAAATAAATCACCTAAACATCATCACCCAATGTGGGAAAAACCTAAACACCATGAATTTGCACATGAAAAAACACATCAAGTACATTGGATAGAATTATTCTATGATTTAGTTCATGTAGTTGCTATATTTCTATTAGGTTCATTTTTAACAGATAATTTGAACTTATTAGGTTTTGGTATATTTACATTACTTTTCATTGCTATCTGGGTTTCTTGGGGAGATTATGTATTTTATAACTCATTATATGTAAGTAGAGATTATAAGCATAGACTAATTAGTGCATTTCATATTACTACAGTAATGCTTATGGCAGCAAGTATTCCATCAATCACTTCAGGAGGTTTTTCTTTTTTCTTAGGGGCATATGGAGTTAATAGAATAATTACTTCTCTTTTATACTTTAGAGCAAGAAAATTTAATACTTTTAGTAAGACTTTAGCATCTGAGATGTTCTCACGTTTTTTTATTATTGGAACTCTGATATTAATTTCAGCATTTTTACCTAGTCCTATGAGTTTTTTGATAGTAACTTTAGGAATAATTGCAATTCAATTAGTATATATTCTTCCAAAATATGGTGTTATGAGATTTGAGAATTTTACACCTAGAATGCATCCTTTATCGGAGAGGTTTGCTTTACTATTACTTATTTCTTTAGGTGAAGGTTTCTTCAAAATGGTTTTAGAATTAGTAAATAAAGGTATTTACAACATTTCTTTAGATATTTTTATTAATTATATTCTTGGAGGTGTTCTTTTATTTTTAATCGCTTGGATGTATTTTGATTTTGTAGGAAATATGCCTGTAAAAAATCATGAGAAAAAAACGATTATGAAATGGTGGTATTCTCATATGGCTTTAATGTTTTTTGCTATTTTAATAGGTATTGCACTAAAAGGAGAAGTTAAAGTTTACTTTACTGACCCATATCCTCTAGGTCTTGCATTATTAGGTTGTTTCGGTTTTATTGGTTTTTTACTAACTTTAGAAGTAATTCAAGAGAATGTCTTAAAAAATGTTTCAAGGAAATTTGCGACATTTAAAGTAAAGTTATTTGGAATTTTTTTTGTCATATTAACATTAATTACTGTATATTATAGCATGCCATCAATATTAAGTAATATATTATTCACAATAGGAGTCGGTTCTCAATTGTTAATTCCAATTTCAAAAGCATATCTACATTTCAAAAAGGATATTGAAAAAATGCATGAAGAACAAAAACTAATTGAATTAAAAGAAGAGTAGTTAGGTTTTATTTTTAAAATTGTTTATCAACTATATATGTATAAAAGAAAATCTAGCTATTTATGAATTTAGGAAAAAGTTTATTTAAATCAGGAATAATTATTTTTTTAACTTTAATTGGTTCAGGATTTTTGTATATCTTAACATAAATATTTCTACAATTAAAAAACATAAACTAAAATATTACTTCTCTTACTAATGAAATTTCACATTGATGAAAACTTTTATTGTAGAGCTCTCTAAAATC
>CAKZOW010000152.1 GCA_937138345.1 uncultured archaeon
TGAAGAAAGAATTAAAGAGGAACTTGAGTTATTAGATTATAAGGATTATGAATTAATACAATTATGATATTTATAGAGGGTTCAGTACCAAGTTTAAAAAATAGTAAAGTGAAAACTAGTAGAGGAATATTTCATTCGCCTACAGTTTCAAAGTATATTAGATCATTAGGAATACAACATTTTAACTCAAGAAAGAAAGAAGTTAAAGGTTATGTAGATCCTAATAGACCTAATGTAATAGAAGGTCTTCGTAAGGAATTTGAAGCAATGTTAATAGGTAAAGATAATCCTATATTTATAGGTTATCATCACGTTAGAAAAACTCGTTCGCTCTTCGATTTTAGTAATAGTGTTGAATTAATACAAGATTTATTAACATCTCATAATATAATAGAGGATGATAATGTAAAATATGTATTTCCAATACCTATGACAATAAATGGAGAATTACCAAATGAAGATAATTTAAGAACAGAAAACTGGTATACAGTTGATAAGGAAAATAGTGGTGTATGGATTAAATTTTTTTAATATGAAACAATTATTTAATGCTGTAATTACAAGCGGTAGTTATGATGATTATATGGAAGTTACAATGTTTAGTTCTTTTAATAAAAAAATGGTTGATAAATGGGTTAAACGTTATAATGATATTATAAAAGATGCTTCACAAAGAAGTATAAATTATTATAAAAGTGAAAATTTTGACAAAGACCCACCTTTTTTAGCAGAATTAATATTTTATAGTAACCCAACAGCAATTTTAACAACAACAGAATTTAGAAAATAAATACAATGAGTAAATTAATAAAAATAGTAGCTCCAATTTTAGGAGAAAGTGATCTTGAAAAGTTTAACACTTATATTAAACAAGATAATATTAATAGTGCAAGACTATTAATTGAAAGAAAGATGATTGATATGAATAGAGATGGTATTGAATATGCTATTTTAAATGAAGTGCAAGATGCTTTAATTAATGAAATTGAAGTTGGATATGATAATCTTGGTTATTAAATTCATTAAGTATCTTAATAAAAACACAGAAACTAAATTATTTACACCAGAAGCTTTAGCTGTTATTACAGATAAAAATAAATCAATTGAGCTAAGAAGTATAATTGATGATTATCATAAAACAGGTGAATGGGATTACAAAAAGTTAAATGAATTAGGATTATAAAAAAGAATATATGGATAGTGTAGAATTTAAAAAACAATTTAAAAGATTAAGACGACAGTTATCAGAAAGAGGTAGATGTGTTGATTTAAAACAACGAAAATTTCAATATTATGAAAACAAAAGGGTTGAGTTAGTAGAATTTATGAATAAAGGGGTTGAATTAAATTTATTTAAAATTCCTACAAATCCTAATATGATTTTATATAAAATATATTATAATAAATGGGAAAAATATATGACGTTAGATGATGCAATGATTGAGAATAATTTAATTACAGATTTAAGACTCTCTTTTAGTAGAGTTTCTGAATTTGACAGGAATGGACCACGTTCCTTAATTGATAGAAAGAAAATAAGTGGTGAATTTTTAGATTTTGGTAGTTTAGTAGATGATATGTTACAACCAGATTTTGATATTAATGATAAATATTACGTATTTGATGGTGAAAAACCAACAGCAATGTTAGGTACTTTATGCGATGAATTACTTAATGCTTATGATACAGAAGCTGATTTAATAAGTGGGGTTAATATTTTAACAACTATAAAAAAACTTGGTTTATGGAAAACAACTAAAGATAATGACAAGCTAGTTGGTAAATTTACATTGCAAGCTGGAGATTACGTAGTAGCTATGTTAAATAGTAAAAATAAAACTCTGGTAACTAATTTGTTAGTACAAGAAGCTGAAGAAATGGTAGCTCTTTTAAAAACACATGAATTTAGTAGAGATTTTATTTTAGGTGATTTAGAGTATCAAGTTGAAGTTAATTTTGAAATTGGTAATTTTAAATTTTTATCAATTTTAGATTATATTAAAATTGATCACGTAAATAAAACTATTAGAGGTATTGATTTAAAAACTGGTAGTAAACCTGTAAGTGAATTTTTAAGTAATTTTATTAAATATAGATATTATTTACAAGGTGTAATATATAAAAGTGCTTTATATAAATATGCACTTGATAATAATTTAGGAAAGTATGAAATATTACCTTTTCAATTTCTATATTGTGGAAGATATGAGAAGATACCTACATTCTTAGAAATCTCTGATAAATGGAATGATGCTAGTAGATATGGATTTACAACAACTTCTGGATATAAATATAAAGGTTTATATGAGTTAGTTGATAATATTGAATGGCATTGGAGAAATGAAGTATTTAATATGTCTAAAGAACAATTTGAGAATAATGGTTTAGTTAAAATTAATGATGAATTTATAAATATTTAGAGATGAAAAATAGTAAAGAACACTCTAGTAATACTGGATATAAAGGGATTAGATTTGTTAAAAAACTTGGTAAATTTGAAATATATATTGCATATAGATTAAAATTAGATTATGGAAATAACAAACCTTCTAAAGATAAAGTTAAAAAACATTATTTAGGTAGTTATGATACACTTGAAGAAGCTGTTAAAAGTAGAGAGAATTTTATAAATAAATTATTTTAATATATGGAAAGAAAACAATTGAATATAAATCCTGCTACATTATATGTGTTATTAGGATATGGAAATAGTGAATGTGATGGATTTGAATTAATAAATGATGAAATAACTCATTCTGATCCTGAAGATGGTGGAGCAGATCACGATTATGTAATAAAAGAAGTTTCAACTGGAGATTTTTATAAAGGAAGTTATACAGATTGGGATATTGAAAATACAGATTATGATGAAGATGAACATTTATGTAATGATAGAGTTGATTTTAATTGTAATTTAACACAAGTTTTCCCAGAAAAAGTTGAAGTAATACAATATAAATAATAAATGGTAAAAAAAGTTAAGTTTAATAAATCAAAAACTTACCTTTTACCTCTAATATCAGAAATCGTTAATATAGACAAACAATATTTACCTTATCTTAATAATACTTTTATGGTAGATAGTGAAAATAAATATGAAAATTGTTTATATATATTACATGATTTTGATTTGTCAAATCCAAAGTTTACAACCTACGAACATCACCTAATAAATAATGAGTTATTTATGGATATGTACGATATAGGTAATCAAGTTTTGTATGTTTTTAAATTTCCTGAAGAATATTTACATGAATATAATTGTTTAAAAAACAGTAAATACTCAGAATTTAAAGATGATGCAAAAGAACTTATATTAGAATTTTGGACAATAATGTATGGAAATACACCAAATGCAATAGCATTTTTGACAAAAGTTAAAGATATATTATTTAAAACAACTAAATATAGAAGAAAATTAGAACAATCTTTATCATCAAAAACTCAAAAAATAGTTATTAGTAGTGAAGCTGAATTAGGCGATATTATTGATATTACAAATGAAACTTTTGATTT
>CAKZOW010000153.1 GCA_937138345.1 uncultured archaeon
TTATATTGTAGAAATTTAGGTTTTTCTACAAATAATCCTATACAAGCTATATTTAATTATGAAAATGAAATTATACAAAAAGTATATTGGGTTGATGGTAAAGCTCAGTTAAGATTTTTAAATACTAAACATAGTGTTGAAAATGGAGATTTAGAAGAACTTATTGACTTAAATTCAAACTCAATAAATACTGTTGGAAATTATTCATTATCACAACCGTTATTAACAGATATTTCTGGAGGAGGAGTCCACACAGCAGGAGTTATTCAATATGCTTATAATTTATATAAATTAAATGGTGCACAAACAACTATATCACCATTGAGTGAGCAAGTTAGTTTAGATAATAATTCTTTAGGTGGTGGGGCTATTAATGAAATTGTGGGTAGCACCCCATCATTAATTATACCTACTTTGGATGATAACTATAGCCATATTAAGATATATGCTATAAAATACACATCTTATAATCAAAACCCTAGTATTAGTTTAATTGAAGATACTATTATAGATACTTACACTAACTATAGATTTTCAGATGATGGTAATAATATAAGTGATTTAACTTTATCAGAATTTATATTTTTAGGTTCAAATCCTATAATACCTAAACATATAGAATCTAAAGATAATAGATTATTTTCAGCTAATATAAAAGATACTGCTTATACTTTAGATATTGATATGAGAGCTTATAGCCATGATGAATTTGGTAATTGTAAATTATTCTCAGGAAATATATTTTATGCAAATGGTATTTTACAAAAAGGTGATGGTGGAAGTGATGAACTATTTACTACATCTATACCTGTTTCAGATTATATATATTTACAAACTTCAGATGCAGTTAATCCTGATTATGATTTATATAAATATCATAAAAATGGTACTACTATAGGGGGTGAAGGGAAGTTTATTAAGTATGAAATTGTTCAAAAAAATATAAATAACACTGATTCAAATAAAAAATTAAAAGGTAATATTAAATATTTAAGATTCTTAAAGGATGATGAAATATATAGATATGGTATACAATTTTATAATACATTAGGACAGTACACTGACGTTAAATGGATTGGGGATCATAAAGCTCCATCAGGTAATTTAGAAGGTAATTATAATACATTAAAAGTTGAGATAAATCAAACAGCTTTTAATAATTATATTAACAGTTTAAATTTAAAACCTAATGAAATACCAGTTGGTTATAAAATAGTTAGAGCTGAAAGAGATATTAGAGATAGAACTATATTATGTCAAGGTAGTTTAACTGGGATGATGGTTCAAACAACTAATGATTCTACTAATCCAGCTTATTGGGAGAAGGAGATATATAGAAAAAATCAATCTAGTCAAGAAGTTAAATTACCTCAAATATTAACAAGAGGTTTTATAATGCCTAATACTGAAGAATCTATATATCCTACATCACATCTTAAACAGATGTCTGAGGATAGTAAACCTAATAGTTCTGAAATATATAAAGATGGTAGAACTAGTAATTATCATAATCAAAATTCTTGGCAATATACTAAGATGATGCAAATGCATACTCCTGAAGTATTATTTAATACAGGGTTAAATTTTGGGAATGGTTTAAAATTAAATACTAAGGGAGTTGTTAGTCATACTCAAAGTAATTATAAATATAATAGAATCAGTACAGAAAGCCAAGCTGTTTTAGATAACGATTCTTATACAGATGTTAATAATCTTAAACCCCAAAGAAAACCTGGTACATTTGGATTAATAGGTCCAAATTACGATGGTTGTACCGATAATACTACAGATTTTTTATCATATAATAGAACATATAATTCATTTATAAAAGGTAATAATATATCATTAAATTCAATATATAAATCTCCTGAAATAACAGAGCGTGGACAAGGTGCTACTTCATATGGAGGGGATAACAAGTTTAAATATTCTAACAGTTTAAAAAGTATAATATCTGATAGACATAAAGGAAGTAGTCGAGATGATGAAGCTATTCAAAGTGTTAATAGTTTTGGTGAAAGATGTATTACAATGGTATTAGGAACTGAAACTCAAAATGAAGCTGATAGACCTACATTGGAAAAAATTGCTTTAACACAAGGTTCTTTAAAATATGGTTTATTATTATCAGAAATTGTAAGACCTACATCTTATATTTATAATGGCGGTATATATGGAGGGATGTCTTATGAAGATAAAGCTAGATCTACATATACAGAAATAGGTATTTATACTGATATTAC
>CAKZOW010000154.1 GCA_937138345.1 uncultured archaeon
TGTAAGAAACCAGGTGTCTCAGAGTTATTAATACTATTATTTTGTAAAGCTCTTTCCATATCTTGTATAGCACTAGACTTAGCTGATGCTGTAAATTTAGAAAAATCTTTAAACCCCTTTGTTAATTCATATACGTAATATAACTTAGTGTCAAAATCTACAGGGTCTTCTCTTCGCTGTTTCATCAATGCGTTCTCAGGGTTACCATCTGGAGATTTACCGACTATTTTAGTCATACTATTATAAACTTTATCTTGAAAAACTTTATTAATAGTTTGTCCTTTTATTAATTCTTTAGTATCATAAACAGACTTCTTTAATTGTTTTTCAACTTCTTGTTGTTGTTTTTCAATTAATGCATTTTGAGCAGCAATTTCAGCAGCCTTATTATCTAATTCTGCTTTATTAAAATTTTTTACATTAACTAATGATTCTTTAGCATCCTCTAATATACTATCATCTCCTAATTCAGAAAGTCTATCTATTAGTTTAATTGCTTTAACTTCACTTATACCACTATTGATATAATCTTGATATATTACTTTTTTACTCAATTCTATATCTTCAAATAAAGAATCTTCTGTGATAGTGTTTAAAGTATCTGCTGTAGATTTATAAGCATTATATTCATCTACAGATATACCTTTACTGATATATTCATAACCTTCTTCACCAATTTTTTCAATAATTGTAGATTTTGCTAACTCCTCAGCTTCTGCTTTCATAGCATTAGCTAAATCTTCAACGTTCTCAATTTTGTTTTCTGCGATATCCAGAGAAGGTAGTAAGCCTTGTTCTTGAAGAACAGTTGCTACAGAAGAAAATAAGTTGGGAGAATCATTACCCTCACTACCTTCATCCTGGTCATCTTCCTCAGCTACGCTCTCTGAATCAGAATCCTGATCCTCACTTTGGTTATTAGTATCATCAGACTCTTGTGAGTCATCTATATTATCATCATTGTTTTCTTCAGAGTTTTCTTGCTCTTCAGAGTTTTCTTTGAAAGTACTTAGCTCATCAAAATTTACTTCTAAACTTTGCTCACCAAATAAATCCATTCCCATATTATCATCGTTCATATTTCTCCCAAATTTTATAACGAGCTTCTAATATAATAACTTTTTTAGTTAAAGTCAAATTATACATAGAACTCATATAGCTTTATTTAGCTGGTTTATTATTAGATTTATTAATTTGTTTTTGCTTTAACTTAACATTATCAGCGTGTTTCTTCATATCATTATCCAAAGCTTTTATTTTAAGTAACAATTCTTTACTATTATTCTCCCTGTCACTTTGAAATTTTCTTTCATCTAAATTAAGTTTCTCAGCGTCTAATCCAATGCCGTCATCATTAATATCGGTATCATAATCTTCTCTATTTAAAGAAGCTATTTGAAGTTTAGTATCATTATCTCTAATATTAATAGTATCTTCTAATTTCATTTTAGCTTCTTCAAGTTGTAATTCTTGTTGTAGTTGTTGTTCAGCTAGCTTAGCTTGTTGTTGAGAAGCTTCAGAATTCTTTTGATGTAAATCATCTTCAGCAATTTCTATTTTACGTCTCATATCAGATAAACTAGGACTAAAATAAATATCCATTATAGTAGATAAGTTACCACCATTCTGTAAGAATGATTGAGCATAACCTTTAATAGTTTGCTCCATTTCTTGTGTTTTACTAGAATTAGTTGCTACAACACCATAATCAGCTTCACAGAATACATCACTATCAACATTTAAAGTTTGTATAGTTTGATCATCTAATATATACTGAACTTTAGGATTTTTACCTCTAAGGGCTATTTTAGCAGTTTCTAAGAACGCAGTTAATACTCTAAGTTTAACATTTTCATGTTGCATAAACCAATGTTCTGTAATATGACTTGATTGATTAACAGCTCTTTCAACACCACCAACAGTTTCTCTATTTGAAATTTGTCCTTGACGTTGTTGTGATACACCAGCAATTTCACCCATTTCAAGTTTAATAAACTCTAATAATTGAATTTGTTGTTGTATATAATTACCAGATTCCATATCAATAGATCTACCTCCTTGAGTATTAAATGATCCAGCTAATTTACCTGTAGATGCTCCATGACTACCTTCTTTAAATGAATCCACTACAGCTATTTTATTAGTAATTGCAAAATGCATCCACTTTTCTACTTCCCAATTATCTGGTATTTTAGAAATATCTAATTCAAATATCTTACCATAATTAGTAGCAATAGCTTTATTTAATCGATCCCATATAGCATCATATAAATATTGATAATTTTTACATCTATCCATTAATGAAATACCTTTACCTTGGTTAGTATTATATACTTGACCAATAATTCCAGCATGACA
>CAKZOW010000155.1 GCA_937138345.1 uncultured archaeon
GAAAATAGATTATTTTGTATAAATATCATAGGATATAATGAAGTAAAATCAAAATATACTACATTTTCAGCAAAATCTTTTTGTGGTTCTAATACATACCCTCCATGATTTACTGGTTTTTGTGTTAATATATCTTCATCTGTTTCAAATTCTAACATAATACCTGCTAAATACATCATAGCCATGTATGAAAATAAACCGATAGGTGTACGAATATGCTTATACAGTCTATAATCATCATAAGAAATGTACTCTTTGAAATATTCAAATTGTTCAATTGTGTATTCAAATAATTGTTTTGTCAATTCAACATCAGCCTGTAAATACTTTTTTATATCTTTTATTTGTTCATATGTCCATTTATTATTCTTAAATATATTATAATCAATATCACCCTTGACAATATCAAAACCAATTGCTTTACATACACTTGACAACTTAAAATCGTTTAGCGTTTCAGACAAAGGAGAGCCGTTTTGAGAAGACATATACATACTTCTAGCACAATTACCTTTACCTGTTTTAGTTGTAAGTATTTTCATTAAATCTAAATCAATTTTATATTGACCCCATGCGATACCATTTCTTTGTATTATAGGTTTATCAAAATAATAAGAATTATAACCTACAAGTACTTTATGTGACTTGATAAGTTCTTGTATTAGTTTAAATTGTTCTTTATCTGTTGCATCTAAATTGTAATATGCCTTATTTTTGTAACTATAAGCACCAAACCACTTTAAATTGGCAGTTTTTGTGTCAACACCATCTGTTTCAATATCATAAATTAATACATTATCAAAAAGAATTGATTTATTTTTTTCTTTTTCATATTTATTGTTCTTCATATTCTACTTCCTCTTCAAATTCTTCTTGTGGTTTAAAATTACATGTATATACATTACCTAATATTTTTTTACCATTTTCATTTGTAAATTGATGTTCTCCTTTTGGATGCTTTTGTAAATGTTTCATAATCTTTTGAATTGGTGGTATAATATATGAACTCAAAACCCTATGGTCTATTGTATTATCTGGTTTTACAAATTTATCTTCAATTAAACCATTCTCATAAAATAATGATAACATATCTTGTGTACTCCAAAATTCTTTTTCATTCATTCTTGTAAGTACTTCTCTTTCTTCTGGTGATAATCCATTATTGTATTTTACCTGTGATAGTATAATACTTTCATAGTCTTTTGAGTTTTCATTTATAGATTCATTAAATTCAATATCATAAATAAAACCCCTCTCACCACTTCTACCCTTAACTCTTTGAACTTTAAACCTTGTAGGTCTCCCATCAAAGTCTGTATGTGTTGGGTCTGGTATTATTTGAAAAGATGTAGATACTGCACCCTCTAAACTACTACCACCTCTTGAACTTGCTGTACCATCTCTATCTGTACCTTTTGTACTATGATGTAATAATACAATTGTGATACCTTTAGAATTTAATTTAAAGAAAATTTCTCTTTTAATTTTTGCGAAGTCTTCATTTGTTTCTTTAAAATCTCCTAAATCAACAATAGGGTCAATAATTAAACAACCAATATCTTCTACATTACAATATGCTAAAATTTTATTTAAATTACCATAGTTAATTTTTAATTCATTATTTTCATAATAAACTAAATCCCAATTATTCTTTTTGTCATTGTATTTTGTGTTTTCAAGTATTTCTTTTTGTTCTTCTTCATATACATTTAAACCTTTAAATAAACCTCTATACCTTGCAGACATTACAGCAGTCCCATTTTCTAAATCAAAATATGCCGTTTTTGTTTTCTGTGTTACTCTGTTAAAAAATGGTAAACCACCTGCTAAACATAACTGCATATACATTGCTAAAAATGTTTTACCAATACCTGGTTTAGCATAAATCATATTTGTTGAATTTTTAACAATAAAGTCGCTTACAATGTATTCAATATTGTCTTGTGACTCCATTATATCATTTAAAGTATAAGTATCAAAAAATGACGTATTCTTTGAATTCCACTTTAAAAGCATAAAATAATATTCTTCAAGTTCTTTTGATTTTTTGAATACTGAAATTATTTTATCATAATCAATTTCAATTAATTCATCTCTCTCAATAAACCTTTGTCTGTATTCTTCATGTTTTGATGGTATAAAATCTATAAAGAAACTATTTATTATTTTTGAATAATATATTACACTCTCACCTGGTCTTGTTAAATACATTGGTGTATCTCCTTTTAATATTGAATATTTTATTATTTCTTCTGATATTTCTTCACCATTATCAGCAATAAACTTGTTTAATTCACTTAAAAATCTATAATATCTAATTTTTTCATCACTTAATTCATCATATTTTTCTTCTGTTCTATTTAACCAAAACTTTAATCTGTGTAAAATGTCATGTATTGGATCAACTATTATCTCATCTAAATAACTCATTTGTTAATACCCCCATTTTGATACATTTTTTTAAGTTCAATGAGTTTATCATTACTAATATCAATTGTATCTTCACAATCAATGTGACCATTTACCATTGCCCAAAGTGTTAAACCATTCCTTACAAGGTTTACATCTTCTTTTGGTACATCTAATTCATGTCTAAAACATTGCCATGAAACATATGGTTTTTTTGTATTCCAATATTTCACAATAAAGTTTTTGTTGCCATGGTCTGAACCATGTACTGGGTGTTCCATTTTACACTCTAAAAATTCACCATATGGTGATTTATTTTTTGTAAAATCAGTTGTTTCAAGTTTTAAAAGTGACTTTAATTCATCAAAAGACATATCAACTTTAACTTTTAATTTAATATCATTAAAATCAATTACTTTTGGTTTTGTATTCTGTGTATAATCATCTAAAAGTGACTTATTGTTTGATTTTTCAACTTTTAAATTACAATCAAAATAATTATTTAAACTTAAAATGTCATTTGCTGTTAATTCTTTAATTGAAACATCATTTAATATTGTATATTCTGTACCATTTGGGTGAATTGAACCAGCTTCAACTGTGTGATGGTTTTGTGAATTTCTATACTCACCATATTCAACACCATCTTTTTTTAATCTAATTGTTGAAAATGGCACATCTTCTGTATAAAAATATATTTTATGTAAACCATTACCAGTTTTAGTTGTTAAAGTTTCACCAAGGAAGTCATCACAAAATTCAATAAGTTCTGTATTTTCTAAGTTATCAATATCAATAATACATAAACCAAAACCACCAAATATACCTATATTTTTAATATTTTTAGACATTAAAGATTTTATATCATGTTTAAATTTTGGGTTTGACTTCCAATCTTCATAATATGGGTTTTTTGTTTTATGTTCAAATAAACTAAATCTAACTTTATCTTTTACAGGTGTTTCTGTAATTCTTTCAAGAAGTATTTTTGTATTGTTATTCATTTTAAAGAACCCCCAAAATCTTCAACAACATCATTACATATTTCACAAGTGTAGTGTGTACCTAAATAAACTAAATCTTCACCACAAGTTGTACATGTAGGGTGTCTATCATTAATCATAATAAATCACCTCTTTTGTATTTATAGAATATGAATATATAATACCAACACAGTTTAAACTTAATTTATTATCATCAAAATATTTATTTAAATATCTTAAATCTGTAAATGATGCAATAAATTTATGTTTATTCTTTGCTGTTTGTTTTACAATTGTAAAAAATACTTCTTTTGTATTTTTTAGAATATGACATACAACTTTGTATTTACTTCTATTGTTTAAACTACTAAAAACACTTTTTATTTCTTCTGCTATTATTTCAGGTTTTGTGTTAAAGTAGTATAAATCATTGTCTAAATTATTGCACAGAGGCATTTTTAACCTCCTTTGCTTTTGTTAATTCGTAAATACACATTATTTCGTTGTATTCTATTTCTGGAATATATATATATTTTTCTTCTAAGTCAATGTTTTCAGGAAATATACCGTTTTTTTTAGTTAATTTATACACTATGTTTAAAACTTCATTTTTGTGTGTATTATAACTTATTCCCTTACATAATTCGTTATAAGATTGTAAAATTTCATCGTCTTTTGTTTTATCTATCAATTCACAGAAACTCTTATCTGTGTGAATTTCTGATAAACTCTCATCAAAACATTCTTTTAAAAATTTTCTTTTTTCTTTTATATTACCAAAAATATTTATGTCATGTATTTCATATATAAAAGTGTTTTGTGCCTGATACCATAACTCATTGTAAATAGTAGATACATTCATTTTTGTACCCCCTTTACTTTAGACATGTAAAATACATTTGCTTTATATATTACAAATTTCTTATCTGTTTTTTGGTCAAGTAAAACAATTTCGTATTGATCTACTGCTTTTAAATTACCTATTACTTTAGCACCAGTTGTTGAATAAACTTCAACAAGAGCATTTTTCTTTAACCAAGCTTTGTATAAAAACTTAGAAGAAAATAAATTTATATCATTATTTTGTTCTTTGTTCATTTTCGTTTTAAACTTATTTTTAACACGTGTTAGTTAGACACGCTCAAATAAGCATACTATACTTATATTTTTACTATTTATAAATAAAACTTAGTTGTGAAATTTTTTATTTTTTATTCACACCTAAATATAGAACTCTTGCAGTTTGTGAATCTGTTTTTTAGAATTATATATTGTTGGTGGTAACTAACCACCAGTTTAAGTTTAAAACGAAACCTAATCGCATGAACTAGAATTGATTAGGGATTTGTAATTATGTTTGTAAATATTGAATAATAAATATTCATTACCACCTTAAAGTGGGTATAAATACAACATTATGGGTTTCTATGAAAGTATCGTCATACTCATAATGTTAATAATAATAATACTTCGATATTTATAAGTGTACCTCTTGGGTGATAAAAATGTGCACTTATTAAAATTAGAAGGCCTACAAGAAAAAATAAGATGTTTTCTAACCCAATATACTAAAAATCAAAAAAGTCTTCTCAAATAAATCGAGGTTTGTTTAAAACAATATGTTATATGCTACTCCGACTTGGATTTTTCATTGATGTAGTAATAATGTATTTTTGTTTCTTTTTATTTTGTAAATATAATTTTTGTATTTTATTTTTTGATAGATATAACTTTTGTATTTTATTTTTTATCTCAGCAGAACCACAATATTTTGTTGTTGTAGTAGCGCAGTATATCTATAATATACTGCTGCACTACTAATACAACTATAAAAATGTAATATTCCAGAACCTTGCAACAACCCTGCAAACCCCCTGCAACAAACCTGCAATACCTTGCAATACTTTGCAACATATCAATTTTTAATACATAAAAAAAATAGTAAAAAATCGAATTTGGGCATTGCAACCCCCTGCAAACCCAATATTTGGTGTTTTTGTACATTGTGAACTTAATTTCACACCATAGTAAAAATATGTAAAAAATAACAGAAAATACAGAATAAAAATATTAAAAATTAAAGATAACCCTTATTTTTTAGTTTGTTTTTGTAAACGTTTAAAGATCCTGGCGTTAAATTTAGAATTTTTGATAATTCAATGTTACTTTTTTTAGGGTTTTCTTGAACTACTTTTAATACATCTTCTTCTTTTGGTGTGAGTTTTACCTTAACAGGTTCTTTTATTTCTTCTTTTTGTTGTATTTTACTTTCTAACAACTCAAATATTTTATTGTTTAGTTCTTTTATTTCTTGTTCTAATTTGTCAATTCTTTCTTCTCTAATTTTAATAGTGTTATTTTTGTCACCAATTACAGTTTTTAAATTGTCAATCTCGCTTTGTCTGTTGTCAATCTCGCTTTGTCTGTTGTCAACGTTTGTTTTTCTAAATATATCTAAGAAACCCATATACATTTTATATGCAATTTATATATAAAATTATATATAAACTTTAAAGTAAATCTTAATTATTTGTATTTAAATTTTATATTTTTTATAATTAAAGTTTATTATATTGTGTTTTTAGTGTGTTTTTAATGTGTTTTATTGTGTTACATTTAATTAAGTGTAACTTATATATAGATATATTTATAAATATAGAAAATATATATAATATATGTCAAGTATACTATTAAATTTACAGAAAGTAGAAAAGGAGGAACTTAAAAATTTGGCTAAAAGTCAAAGAAGAAGTGTAAACACAATATTAAATATTGCAGTTGAAGAATACATTGAGAGGTGTAATAAATGAAAGATTTAAATGATTTATATAGGGCAAAAGAAGATTTATTAAATGAATTAATTGAAATTTGTAATGAAATTAATTATGTTAAATCACAAGAAAATATGTTATTAAATGATTTAACAGATGAAGAAGTTTATGAATCTTTTGAGAGGTTAAATAAAAATGTCTGAAGAAATATCATATATTGATGCTGAATTTGGAATACAAAGTAATGAAAAAATAAATTTTACTAGTATTTTAATGAAACAAATAGACTATTGTAGATATTTAAGGACTCAAGACATGGGACAATATGCAGTGAATGATTTAAATTTCACATATAAAAATAACCCTGAAAAAACAAATACATTTGTACAAAACTCTAGTAATTATCAACAGTCAGTAATATCTTTAATGAATTTACTTACAACTTACTATGATGAAGAGTTTGAGAATAATTTAAAACAAATAAAAAATAAATATATCAAAAAACTTAAATTAGAATTAGATAATATAAAGAGAAAATATTTACAATTATATAAAAAAAATGGACATTGTAATGATGATGATTACAACGATGAAATAGTTATAACAAAAAGAAGATTTAATTTAATTAATAAACCAAAAGAATTTGATGAGATGTTTTCTCAGTGTATGATGTTAATACAGAGAGCAAAGTTTATCGGTGGTAATGAGACTATATCAGTGAGGGCATAAAATGATTAAACCTAAAGATATTTTTGGAGGTTATGTATATACAAGAATTAAAAGAAATAAAAATTTTTTAGTTTGTTGTACTGGGCCAACAGGATCAGGTAAAACATATACATCTTTAAGACTTGCTCAACTCTGGGATAAAGATTTTAATGAAGATAGAATTGTATTTACACCACAACAATTTATAGATTTATTAAATTCAAATACACTTAAACCTGGTTCTGTAATTGTTGCAGATGAATTTGGTGTATCAATGAATTCTAGGAACTGGCAAAGCCAAAGTAATCAGTTTTTAAATTATATATTACAGACATTTAGAAGTAAAAATTATATTGTTATATTTACTTCACCAGATTTTGGTTTTATTGATGCAGCAGCACGTAAATTGTTTCATGCTCACTTTATGACTTCTGGTATTAACCAGAAAGAAAAGTTTTGTTATATAAAGCCTTATCTACTTCAAATCAATCAAAGGTCAGGTGATGTTTACTATAAATGGCTTAATACAAAAATACCTGGTCAAGGAGATAAAAAGATTTCACAATTAGAAGTCGGTCTACCTACAAAGGATTTAATAAAAGTATATGAAAAGAAAAAAGATGAGTTTGTAAACAATTTAAACAAAGACATTGAAGATAAAATATCAGGTGAAGACAAGAAAGACCATAAACAAGAGCAACTTGATAAAGTAAAGGCTCAAAAACTCAGTGTAATGTCTAAATTAAGAGACCAGGGTAAGAAATGGAAAGAGATAGCAGAGATGTTTGACTATAAAAACACAGAGAGTTGTAGGAAGTGGTTTAAAGATAACCAACCTACAACATGATAGCACAATATATACTAATTAATTATATATTGGATATGAATTTATACATTATATATAAATTATTAATAACAATAAAGTAAAATGAATGTAGCAATATACACAAGAGTAAGTACTAGAGAGAAACAAACAACAGAGAATCAAATAATACAACTTAAAGAGTATTGTTTAAAGTGTAACTATACTATATATAATATTTATAATGATGTAATATCTGGTAAAGAAACATCAAGACCAGCATTTGATAAATTGTTTAATGATGCACACAAGAAAGTATTTGATATGGTTTTGTTTTGGGACTTCTCAAGATTCTCAAGGGCAGGTACATACCACACTCTCATGAAATTAAAAGAACTAGAGAACCTTAACATTGAATACAAATCATACAGTGAACCATATATTGATAGTGCAGGACAATTTAAAGATGTATTAATATCATTACTATCATCAATTGCAAAGGCAGAGCGTGAAAAGATTTCACAAAGAACTATCGCAGGTTTAGATAGAGCCAAAAAACAAGGTGTAAAATTAGGTAAGAGAAGTAAAGAGTTAAGTGATAATGATAAAAATAAAATATTATTGGAATACAAAAAACAAGGATCAATAAATAAAACTGCTAAAGTGTTTAAGGGTCGTTGGTCATATGGTTTTATCTATAATTTTCTATCACAAAAAGGGGGGTATAAAAAAGAGCCATAAATGATATGTTTTAACATATATTTTTCTATCATTATAATGGTCGTTATTTGATAACATGACTACAACAACAATATCAAAAATAATTAAGAGAAGTAAAAAGTTAATTGAAAATGAAAATTATTCTGTATTTGTAACTAAAAGCAGTAGAAAAACATTATACATATTTAAAAAATCAGAAAGTAATAGATTATTAAGACCTAAAAAAATAAAATACAAATATAAGTATTCTGAATTAAATATAGTTAAAAATGTGATTATATTGTAATATTTCTTAAAATTAGAGCCGATTAGAGAAGACTTTTTTTTATTAGATACCTATGAGTCACACAAAAAAGGGTTTAAATTTAATAATAAAATAAATTTAATTCATTATAGATATTATTTAATTGTAAATCTTCAAATTTTAAAAACTTTGATTGTTTTATAGTGCAATACAATGTAGACTTACCAACTTTACCAATTTTTTTATTTGGTATTAAGTTATGTGAACCCTCACCAAATACTTTTGAGATTTGATAATGTATTGAAGAATCTGAACTATATTCATTTAAGTTTTTAACATTAAATGTTTTAGATAATACAGAAATATCATTATCAAGTATTGATTTAATTGTTTCATCAAACTTATTTTTTGGTAATTGTAGTTTATCTGAATGTATTATATCTTCTTCAAGGTGTTTATACACTATTTTAGTTAATTTATTAACATCTTTACGTACTAATGATATACCTTTTTTAGTTACAACATTATCATAATCAATACCATAATAGTGTTTTTTACCTTTAAATCTAATTTTCTTAAATCTACCATCTACTTTAAATTTAAATTCATCATATGGAAATGGCATATGTTTTTGTATATTTAATACAATTTCATCTGCAATTTTTTGTGCATCTTCTTCATTTCTATCACCTAATTCAATAAAACATGAGTCAGTATCGGCATACACAACATTAAAACCTTTTTTGTTAAAATAATCAATTGAATATTTAGTTATAGCCCTACCAATTATTGTACAATCTCCAGAAACATTGTAGTTGTATATATTTTTTCTTCTAGGTACACCAGTAGAACCATAGAATGAATTTAAAATAATTTTTAAAGCGTATTGTCTAGGATCACCTTGTTGTTTGTATTGTCTTCTTTGTTCATAAATATCTTTATACAATTTTTCAAACATACCTTGTGTTTTATGACAATATGACCCTTTAAGTGTCCATAAATCACTACTTGATACTCTCTCAGACTTTTTACAACACTTACAAGATGATGAAAATAGATTATTTTGTATAAATATCATAGGATATAATGAAGTAAAATCAAAATATACTACATTTTCAGCAAAATC
>CAKZOW010000156.1 GCA_937138345.1 uncultured archaeon
TAGTTACCAGAACTATCTAAAACATAAAATCCATTATTCTCATCAACATTAACGCCGCAAACATTAATTGAATAAATTGAGCTAGAGGATATGAAAAATAAGAAAATAAATATGGCTATATGTTTAAACATAGTCCTCGCTTAACTAAAATGTATTTAAAATAATGTTTTAATTACTAGTAGTGAAAAAATAAGGTTTTAATTGAATATAATTATCGTTTGCTGAACCGCAACCAATAATTTGTACAAAAATTAAAAATTTTTGAGCATATTGAAATACAGTTAGTATTTCAAGTACTCCACTACGTGTAGAATTATTCGTTTGCTGAACCGCAACCAATAATTCTCCACTTATTACCTTCAAATCTTCTAAAGATTACTACTTTGTCATCTTGGAATGCCATTACTGGTTTTTTTAGTTTAACTTGAACTTCTTTAGAGTTTGCTGCAGATACAATTCCTACTGTTGTCATTGAGTTTACAATCATCATAAGAGGTTCTCCCTTGTAAATATCTTTGATTGTGTGTTCTTGTGTTGATGCTAATACTTTTTCAAATAATTCTGGTTTGAATTTTAATAGTTCTGTTGGCTCATTTAAAGTTCCAACTGGTCCTGCAATTTGTCCTACAAGTGCATCTGTTTTTGTAAGTGAAGGATCTAATTTTGTCATAATTGCAATTGAACCTCCTGGACCTGCTGAATCTAATTTGTCTTTATCTGACATTAACCCTTCAACTTTTGCAAAAATTGGAGTGTAGGAAATTTGACCCTGAGATTTTTTCATAAGTCCTGGACGAATTTCAATTTCTTCTCCTACTTTTAATTCCCCTTGCTTTAGAGAACCACCTAAAACACCTCCTTTTAATTTAGTAAATGATGAACCTGGTTTGTTAATATCAAAAGATCTCACTAAGTGAATTCTTGAAGTTGATTTTGTATCTCTTTTTGGATCATCAAATTTTTCATTAATCATCTCTAAAAGTGCTGAGATATTCGCACCATGTTGTGCAGAGAGAGGGATTATTGGTGCATCTTTTGCAAATGTAGTTGATAAAAATTCTTTGATTTGTTTGTAATTATCTAGTGCTTCTTCTTTTGTAACTAAATCAATTTTATTTTGAATTACAATAATATTGTTAATTCCTGAAATTTCTAATGTTTTTAAATGTTCAATAGTTTGAGGTTGTGGACATTTTTCATTTGCTGCAACAAGTAACAAAGCACAATCCATAACTGCAGCACCTGAAATCATTGTAGCCATAAATGATTCGTGACCCGGTGCATCTACAATTGAGAGTCTTCTGAGCAATTCTCCTTTATTTTTTACATTGAAATTTGAATTATCTTTAGAAATTGTAAAATTAGTATACCCTAATTTAATAGTAATACCTCTTTTTTTTTCTTCTGAGTGTGTATCAGTCCATTTACCTGATAAGAGTTTAGTAAGAGTTGTTTTCCCATGATCTACATGTCCTACAATACCCATATTAATAGTTGGTTGAATTGGTAAATTAGTTGTCATCTAATAATATATATAGAATAGGCTTTATAAAGATAAGGAAAAAGGAGAAGAAATCAAGAGGTATATTTGACCACATATTTTGATTCACTGTAAAAATTTATTTTAATAAATATTACTTTAAAAAAAGAAAAAAATCATAATATTACTTCTCCCTTAGTTCCCAAGAAGTTGAATCTGAACACTTAGGTCCAAGTATATCCCCCCAAGAACTCCATACACCACTGCTACTTTTAAATCTACCTTCCCAGCCAGATTGTAGATTACAACTAGTTGTAGTAAATCCCCCATAAGTAACTCCCGAAGATGTACCAAAAGGACATGTTGCACAACTAGAACCTGAATAAAAAGTAGGTTCTGTACATGTAGTATAAAGGTGACCCATTGTGAAAATATTCCCGCTCCATGAACCAGAGTTACAGGTTCTAGTAGCACTATCGCAAGGACCAGTTAATGAATCATATAAAATTGCTGTGTCACCATCATTAAACTCTTGAGTTCCTGTACTAGTATATGCAGTACATGTAGTTGGAGTTTCATCACAACTTGCATCATTACCGTTATTGATTCCTTTACAAGTCCAAGTTGTATCCAACATCCCCGAATAATCTTCAACAGTACCATTTATACATTGCCCCGGAGTGCTACTACAAACACCATCAACTGGAGCAGACCCAACAACACAATTCTGAACAGTATAGCTACCATTTAAATTCCCATCATCACAAGTACGTATCTCTTTAAAATCATCACAACTATTACCATAAGATACACTACCAATAAAAAAGGCATCTACGCTACTACCATGAGAAATACTTCCTCCCCAAGGAAGGTCGCAGCTTGCTGCCTCTTCAATTTCACAACTCTCATGAGTATAACTACCACTTAGAGTTCCATCATCACAAGTACGAGTTTGTGAAGTACAGCTGTTACCATAAGGAACTGAACTACTCTGATAAGCAGTAACACTATCACCATGATTTACACTACCAACCCACGGAAGAGAACAGCTAGAAGGAGTTGGATCGGTACAACTAGATTCTCCGTAAGAATTGGAACCATCAAAGGAACCATCATCACAAGTACGAGAAATACCTTCACACAGTGTAGGATAAGTTGGAGAACTGCTTAAATAAAATGTATGACTCTCACCATGATTTTTTGTAATTCCATCTAAAGTACAACTGCTAGGATTTCCTACAACACAATTCTCATTAGTATAACTTCCACTTAAAACACCATTTGTACAAGTACGAGTTTGCTTAACATCATTACAACTATTACCATAAGACACTGAACTACTACTATAAGCGTCAACACTAGAACCATGAGCAACACTGCCTCCCCATGGAAGATCGCAGCTTTGGGCAGGACCAACACTACAACTTCCATAACCATAACTAGAACTACCACTTAAAGTACCATCATAACATTCACGAACCTG
>CAKZOW010000157.1 GCA_937138345.1 uncultured archaeon
TATTTGAAAAAAGAACATAAAAAAAAAACTTATCCTCTGATTACTGATGTATTGACTTTGATTAAAGAGATTCGAAAGAAATAATAAACTACTTTTAAAATACGACAAATACTCATAAAGTTAAAATTTAAATTTTTGTTTATGTCAACACAAAAAGAAATTGAAAAAGCTATTGCTAAAATTACTCCAAAAGGAAAGGCTCTTTATCTAGCTCAAGATCAAGGTTTAGAACATGATGCTCCAGCAGAACTCACAGGTGAGAGTATTAATCCAGATTATGTATTTAATATTGCGGAGAAAGGTGATGTTGATGCATTTATTTGTCAAAAAGGTTTAGCTGAAAAATATGGAGATAGTTACAAGGTTCCAATTATTTTAAAAGTAAATGGAAAAACTATTATGACTCCAAAAGATGATCCATATTCACCTATTACTTGTTCAATTAGAAGAGCAGTTGAATTAGGAGCTAAAGCAATTGGTTTTACAAATTTTATTGGTTCAAAATATCAAGATAAAATCTTTGATGATTTTAGAAAAATTCAAGAAGAAGCACATGATTTTGGTCTTCCGGTTACTTCATGGATGTACCCAAGAGGACAAGCAATTAAAGATGAGGCAAAAGCTGAAACTCTGCAAGCATCAGCAAGAATTGGGCTTGAGCTTGGTGCTGATATGCTTAAGATGAGATATAATGGAAATCCAGAAGATATGAAAAAACAAGTTAAGTTTGGAGGTAAAGCTAAAATGCTTATGGCAGGTGGAGCTAAAACTCACAATACTAAGGATTTTCTGCAACAAGTTAAAGAAGTTGATGAAGCTGGAGCATTTGGATTTGCAATTGGGAGAAATATTTGGTTACATGACAAACCAGTTGCAATGACAAAAGCAATTAGAGATGTACAAATCGAAGGAAAAGATATCTACTCGGCCTTGAAAAGGCTAGAGTAGAGACAAGAACGAAAGCGAAGCGAAGTGTCTACTATCTACTCGGCCTTGAAAAGGCTAGAGTAGAGATAAGAACGACTTGAGTCAAAGACTCAACAAAGTGTCTACTATCTACTCAGCCTTGAAAAGGCTAGAATAGGATTTCATTTTTTGAGATTATATCTCACCTAATGTTTTAGGTACTAATGAATAAATATATCTTGAAGAAACGTTGGCTATTTCATCAATTTCAGTAGAAGGTTCAGTTAATTGATATCTCAAAAGTAATCTTTTTGATGATAGTGAAATAAGGGCATTTTGAATAGGTTCAATTTCAGACATATTTCTATCTAATGAAGTATATTTTTCAAAAAATAACTGATATATTTTTTCACCACTAATTATTGGCATATCTTTTGAAAAGAAATCCATAACTTCTTTTTCATAATTATTTAGAGTTTGATCTAAGGACATTTTATTTTTGTTGGTATTGATCAATAAATTGATCTAGTTGACATACTGCATTTAAATTTTCATCATAAAAATTATCCATATCTCTTTTAAACTGTCCAAAAAACCATTCTATAGTCAAATCCATTAAACTACTATCAAAAACTTTTTCTTGTATTCCAGGTAAACATAAATAGTCCCAATCTTTTGTCCTTTCAATAAGACTTTTGCTAGGAATAACTCCTCCTGTTACTCTTCTTGTTCTTAAATCTTCAAATTGAACTAGTAAGGAGAGTCTGTGTTCTATTTTTCTTTGAAGTATTACATTCCTATCTAAAACATTTTGAAATGCTTCTTGAAATAATTTTCTATTTTTGGAATTAGTAATACCCTCAAAATTTTTTAGTTGAAATGCCCTAAGTAATGTATTTGCCTGTTCTTCATTTTGAAAAGTACTCAAATGTGTTGTATTTGCAGTATAATCGTATGGATTATACCTGTTTATTGTTTGAATTCCTTCTTTCAAAGATTGTTTTCTATGGCTATCCAAATATGTCATTTTTTTAAAAATAAAATACTAATCTCCTCATTATTGAGATTACTATATTAGAATATATAATTGTTTAAAAGATAAAAGAAAAATACTTTAATAGTATTCTTCAGTATCTTCTGAGTTGTTATCTCCTTTTCTTCTAGCAATAGTTACTACAAGAGCAAGTAATACAATGATTGCGATAACAAGTAATACAGCTAAGATAATGTTTGTCATATCAAGTTCATCTGAACCTTCAACGTATGTGTTAACTGTTAAGTCAGCTGCTGTGTTAGTTCCTTCTTTAACTGAAAGTACTAAATCTTTTTCTCCTTCAATTGCTGATTTTGGAGTAACTGTTACTGTGAAAGTAGCATCTGCTCCTGCTTGAACCATAGCAAGTGATGGTGAAACTTCTACATCAGCCCATGCAGCATCTAATGATGATAGTGAGATTGGTGTAGCTTCTGAGTTAGGGTTAGCAACAACAATGTTAAATGATTTTGCTTCTCCTGCAACTAAGTCTACGTTATTGTTGAAACTTACAATTAAGTTGTCTTTTTCAACTAATCTAGGTGATAATACATCCATTGTGAATGTTGAGAATGATTCATCGTAACCTTCATCGTATTCTAAAGTTACAACAACTTGGTATTGACCAGCAGCTGCTTCTTCAGGTACAAAGATTAACATATCATCTGAAGTAACTACTTCGTCTCTACCTAAGTTTGAAACATATGATGATTCTGAAATTCCTAATTCTGGAATAGCTACGTTAACTCTTACTGATTCTTGATCTTTTTGACCTCTATTTTTCATTCTAACTTCAGCAATTACAGTTTGACCTGGTTCTACTCCTGAAGATGGTGTAGTAATGAAATCTAAAACGTCAACTCTATCTCTTTGAGTGTTAACATATAATGTATATTCTTCGGAAATTTCTGAAACTCCGTCTCTTCCTCTAATTTCTAGAGTGTATTCTTCTTCGTTATCCATATCAGTAGGTAATTCTAATGATAAAGTAACATATCTAGTTGTACCTTCAACTAATTTGATAGGTTCATCTGATACTGCGTATAATGATTTGTGCTCGTAACCTGAAACTAAAATTTCAAATCTAGCTTTATCTACAGTTTCATATGCATAAACTTGCATTTGAACTTCTAATGTATCTCCATTATTAACATCTAGAACATCATTTGATGATACTGCGATATCGTTAATTTCGATTTTTTCAACTTCAACTGAAGCTTCTGATGATCTTTGAGATCCGAATAAGAATGAAATGGATTCACCTTGTGTATCTGCTTCTGTTGTAACAGTAAGAGTGTATGTCTCTCCTTGTTCAAGTGATTCATAATCAGAGATAATATCTCTTAAGTTAGCTTGAAATAACTGTCTTGAAGTGTTTTCAGGTACTTCAATAATTTGCGTTTCATCTGCAATTCCTAGTTCATCAATTGAGAATGATAATCTAGTGAACTCTTCTCCAGCTCCTCCTAAGTCAGGGTTTGCTAAAGCAACTACAGCTACATAATCACCATCATCTTCTGAGATTGAAACTGATTCAACTGTAATTGATGGCGCAGCGAAAGATGAAGCTACAGCTGTCATCATTGCAACTAGCATAATTGCCATAATTTTTAATAGTTTATTCATTTTTTAAACAACACACTAAAGTTTTTATTTAGTAGTAACAATGATAGTTTTTGTTTATTTATAAAACTTTCGAAGTCGTTGTCATTATTGGGTGAACAATCAATGTTCCTCGAACTACAGTTTTATTCACATATTTGTACTTTAGTATGCTAACTCTTAAAAGATATCTCTTCTTTTATATACTATAATGAAAGTAGTTATTAGTAAAAAAACTCATAATAGACATCTTTACAAAGGAGAAGGGGATTTTCATACAAAAGAAGGAATTATTTTTGAATCTCAATTTGAAGGTAACCCGTCTTCAGTATTAAATAATAAAGAAAGAGAACATATTATCTTTGATGCACAAAATATGGATAAATTAGCTAAAATTAAAAGAGGACCACAAATTATTACTCCTAAAGATTTAGGCTATATTATCTCAAGAACATTTACTGGTAAAAATTCAAAAATAGTTGAAGCTGGAGGAGGTTCGGGAGCTGCTACCTTATTTTTTGCAAATATTGCAAAAGTTGTACATACTTATGAAATTAGGGAAGACCACACAGAAATTATTCAAAAAAATCTTGATATGTTTAATATTGATAATGTTACTTTACAAACAGGAGATTTAAGTGAACATATTGAAGATGAGAAAGATATTGATTTATTGTTTTTAGATATGCCGGAACCAGTTCCAGTTTTAGAAAAAGATATTGCTGGTTTGTCTTCAGGAAAGTTTATTTGTTGTTATTTGCCTTCAATTAGTCAAATTCAAGAATTAACTGACTTTGTTAAAGAGAATTCTCATAAATACTACTTAGAAGAAATTTGTGAAACTCAACTCAGAGAATGGAAGGTATGGGATCGAGTTGCCAGGCCAATGCACAGAAAAGACAATGATTTCACAGCATTTTTGGTGTTCCTAAGGAAGTTGTAACTTGCTACAACTGAGAGAACATGAGTGTACTTATAAACTTCCTTAGGTGGTGAGAACGTAAGTGACCTTGTTTTTGAGAAAACTTTGAGTTTTCTCAAATTCAACGAACGAATGTCAATGAGTGACCTTGTTTTTGAGAAAGTTGTAACTTTGTTATAATTTGAGATACTATATAGTAACTATTTTTTATTTGTTTTTAATTTCTTATTACTTTTAGTTATTATAGTTTCTTTTCTTTTATACACATAATCTTTAAAAAGAATTCTTATAAAACTACATATATGTTTAAGAAAAGACTTGAAGGAGATGTTCAAATTATTTACTCTCATGAAAAAGAGTATTTAGAAGAAATTGCTTTAGGTCTTATCTCAAGAGCTACGGGACATAATTATAAGGTTGCTTTTGTTACACAAAAACCACATTCAAGATATTTTACTTTTTTTGAAAACCTCTGTATTTCTCATAGATTTCCTAAATTTTTTGAGAGACTCCATATTGAAACGTTTTTATTGGGCCAACAATCTATTCAAAGGGGAATCTTACCTCAAGTTGAATTTCAAACAATTCCTTATAAATCTCTCTTAAATACATTATATACTTTTGACATTATTATTATTTTAAACCCTAATGATTTACTATTGGATTCTCCTAAGTTTATTGATTTTATTTCCCAAAAACAAGATGAAACAGAAATAATTATTTTAATGGATAAAACACCTTCTACCATGTTAAAAAAAGTTAGTGATTCTCTTTATTTTTTTGAGTCAAAAAAAAATAATGCCTTAACTTCAAACCCTAATGTAACTATTGTCAATAATAGTATTTTCTCAGAATTGTTCTCTTATGGATACCTTATAAAAAAATTCATTGAAAAATCACAAGTAAAACTAGTAGCATTTGAAAAAGGGGACCAAATGTATGGTGAGAGTAAGTTTTTTAGAGCATTAAAGCAATTTTCAAAAGAGTATCATTTTTATGGGAGTTTTGATTATGTTCATACTGGATTGCCGAGAATATCAGGACCTACGTTTAGAAAAGAAAATACTTTAGCAGATACTGCTGAGGCAAAAGAAGCATTAATGTTAGCACAAACTTCACTTAGAAAATTGACACCAGTTGTAATTGAAAATATTGATTCTATTTCAACATATAATCTTTTTACAAATAAGGAAGAGTACTCGTTATTTAGACATATGGTTAATGAAGCAATTATCCCAATAAAATTTCCAAATGAATATACTCATGCATATTTACCTTATTGTGGAATGTTACTAACTTTTATGGAAGAAAAGTCGAGAAATTCGTCTTCATTAGCTAAGAAAGGTATTCATTTTTAAGTGATACTTTTTAGTTATCTTTTTTTAATAAATATTTTATGCATTCATTTATCAATAAGAATAAAATAATATATAGTCGTTTCAAAAGATTTTCACTATGGGAATTTTTAGTAAAGATAATAAAGCACCTGCTCCAGCAGCACCTCCTGCTCCAGCAGCTCCTTCTCCGGCTCCAGCACCAATGTCTGCAGCTCCGTCTGCACCATCACCTGCAGCCCCAGCACCTAGTATGTCTCCAGAAGAAAATGTTCCGGGACTTCCAACACCTCCAATGCCTGGTGCTAGTTTAGAAGATATTAAGTCACAGGTTTCTGCACCTTCATCAATGCCAGCACCTGCTCCAACTTCAATGCCTACTCCTGAGCCAGCACAATCTGCTGAGATGTCTACAGACATTGCAATGCCAGAATCGCCTTCAAGTTCAAGTGATGATGAATTGGATTCTTTATTTGATATTTCAGATTTAGATTTGCCTGAGGATTCTGGGGAAGTCACAGAAGAAGAACACAGTGCTTTAGATGATGATATTGCAAATGAAGAAGAATCAGCATCTGATGTGAGCTCATATGAACCTCAACAAGTATCTGAAGTTGACCAATCACAACAATTTATTGCACATCATAAAGAAGTTAATGATTCAAAACCATTTTTTGTGACAACATCTCAATTTAAAGCATTACTTGAGATTATTGAAAATGTTAAACAAAAAACTAAAGAAAGTTCTGAGAGACATCTAAGACTTTTAGATATTAAAGCAGAAGAAGATATTGAATATGAAAATTTAAAGAAAGATTTTGCTTTTATTGAAGATAAACTCTATGAGGTAGATACATTAATATTTGAAAATGATTGAGAAAAAAAGAGAGATATTTATTAAATTACAAAATATTGCTCAAGTTGTTTCTCTTTTAGAAGAAATTAAAGAATTAGAAGAAAAAACTAAGCAGTCTTTTAGGACTTATGAATCTTTAAATACTCAAGAAAATAGAATTTATGAAAACTGGAGTACTTATTTAGAGGATATTGAGCAAAAATTAGATCACATTACATTATAGAAAAATGGCAGCAAAAAAAACAACAAAGGCATCAACAGCAAAAAAAGCATCTACTACTAAAAAAACAGTAGCTAAATCTACTGTTTCTAAAGCTGCAAAATCTTCACCTATTAAGAAATCTTTAGTAAAAAAAGCACCTCAAGTAGCTATGGAAGATGATTTATATATTTGTTTAAGTGATGCAGTAAGTAAAAGAAAACTATTGCTTTTAGCTCTTAAAAACTCATTAATTGTTCAAGAAGAATATGAAAAAATCTTAGAACTCAGAGGTGCTAAAAAAGAAGTTCTCAAAGAAATTAAAGAAGATATGGATACAATTAACTTGAAATATCAAGAAATTAGAAAACTTTTACCTAATGTTAAAAATGTTTTATCATATACTCAAAAAGAACTTAATGAACTAGAATCTCAAATTGATAGTATAAAATCTTCTATGGAACAAGAAGAACAAATTCTAAAAGATGAAGAAGTTTTAGAAAAGAAACTTAAAGAGGCTTTAAAATCAGAACCTAAAAAACAAACAACTAAAGAAGTTTTACCAAAAACACAAATTGAACCAAGAGTTGTTACAACTCCAAAAGTTGTTAAAAAAGCTACTAAAAAACCGGTAACTAAAATTGATAGAATTAAAAATAACTTATCTTTAATTGAACAAAAATTAAAAGGTTTATAATTATTTTTTTTCATCAACAATTATTTCTTCAAACTTTAAACCAGTTTTATATCCAATTTCTTTAAATAAAAATATCATTATAATTACAAGTATAATCATTGATGGTAGAGCAATTACTGGAAATGAGAGAGCTGTCATTTTACCAATTTCTGCATTATAGCTACTTGTTCCAGGTTGGCTCTCTATAATTAAGTATGCTAAGATGAAATTTAAACATGCAGAAATAATAAATGGAATTATCATAGCAGAATAATATTTTGTCCAAATGGAATCATATTGTCTTAGAGTAATTCTTGTGAGAACTGCTTCTTTGTTTATAATTTGTGAGAATAGTTCTTTGAAAAAAATTAATCCTTTTTTTTTAAATACTAACATAAATATTGCAATAAGTAGTGGAATTGATGTTTCTTTTACTATAATCCAGACTTTATCTGCTTCAACAAAACTAATTAATCCTGTGAGTAATGTTGACATAAATCCAAATATGGAAATTATGTTTACATCTTTTCTGATGATAAAATCATATATCCCATAGGTTATTGGAAATGAAAGTGCAATAATGAGTCCCCAAAATGCTCCAAGATAATTTTCTGAGCTTAGTTTAATTAGAATAAATGATGGGAGGATAATATTGCATAATAAATTTAGGAATTGATTTTCCTCTTTTTTTGTTTTTTTTTGCATTGTACTTTATTTATTGAAAATAGATTTTTGAATTTTAGAACATTCATCTCCAATAATTCCCATGATCTCAGATGCTGTAGTCATTTCAAATCCCATTTCTCTGAACTTTGAGCAAGTCTTCATATGTACTTGATCCATAATTGGATTTATGTCTGCTTGTCCTAGGGAGTTTTTTTTAGCAACTTCTGCAATTTTTTTTGATGTTTGTACTCTTCTTTTTAAAAATATCAATAATTCCTCATCGCACCTTTGCAGTTGGTCTTTGAGCATTTCTAACTGAGAGTTTTCATCCATGTATGCCATTGTTAATAAATAAGTAAAAACAAAACTATTTAAACCTTTTTACCTACTTTTTATTAGATAAAATGGATAATACTATATCTAAAATATGGGTTGATAAATACAGACCACAGACATTTGATGAAATTATTGGACAAAATTACTTTGTAACTAGAGTTAAAGCTTTCATAGATTCAAAAAATTTGCCTCATCTTCTTTTCGCAGGAGCTCCTGGAACTGGAAAAACAACTACAGCGTTAGTTGTTGCAAGGGAATTGTTTGGAGAGCATGGTATGAAAGGTAATTACTTAGAACTTAATGCAAGTGATGATAGAGGTATTGACGTTATTCGTAACCAAATTAAAGAATTTGCTAAACTAAAATCTTTAACTGATATTCCTTACAAAATTATTTGTCTAGATGAGGCTGATTCATTGACAAAAGATGCACAACAAGCACTTAGAAGAACAATGGAGAAGTATTCTTCATCTTGTAGATTTATTTTAGCTTGTAATGAAATATCAAAAATTATGGATCCTATTCAAAGTAGATGCGTTATTTTCAAATTTAAACCTTTGGGTGAGGAAGCACTCTCAGAATTAATTGATAGGATTGCAAACGGAGAAGGACTCAAAGTTGATGCTGATGCAAAAGAGAGTTTAATTTTAGCATCACGTGGTGATGTGAGAAAATTAACTAATATCTTGCAGGCAACTTCTGCAATTGAGAAAGTAATTACAACTAAACTCATTGATGAGATTTTAGATTCAGTAAATCCTAAAGAAGTAGAAAAAATGATTAATGCTGCAAAAGAAGGAGACTTCTTTAAAGCAAGAGATTATCTTATTGCATTAAAATCAATTAAAGGGTTTTCAGGACTTGAGATCTTAAAAGAGATGTATAGAATTTTAATTAGGGATGAATCAATTGAACCTAAAACAAAAATCAAATTAGTGGACAAAATAGCAACTATTGAATTTAGAATAGTAGAAGGATCAGATGAAGAATTACAGTTAGAGAGTTTCTTAGCAACACTTAGTTTAGTTAAGTAAAAATCTTTGATTTTTATATTTTCTTTTGGTGAGGCTTTTTCTTAGTGCCCTGAACGAAGTGAAGTAAACGTTAAAGAAAAAGATCGATGCGAGAATTACAGTTAGAGAGTTTCTTAGCAACACTTAGTTTAGTTAAGTAAAAATCTTTGATTTTTATATTTTCTTTTG
>CAKZOW010000158.1 GCA_937138345.1 uncultured archaeon
GCTCTAATGGATCCACTAACATTAACATACAACAGACGTGCGTTAAATCTCTCATTTGAAAAGTTTTCATCAAGAGCAAAAAGAGAAAAAAATTTTGAGGTTTCCATGTTGCTTTTTGATTTAGATTATTTTAAAAAAGTAAATGATACTTATGGACATGATATTGGAGATAAAGTGCTTAGAAAATTATGTAAAGTTGTTAAACAAACCCTTAGAAAAGATGACAATCTCTATAGAGTAGGAGGTGAAGAATTTTTAATTTTATTTTTTAAATTACCTAAGAAAAAAGAAGAAGAAATTTTTAAGAGAATTAAAAAAGAAATATCCTATACTATTAAAAAAAAGATACCTGAAATAAAACAAGAAATTACAATTAGTGGTGGTTTTGTAAGATCCAAACAATATGATTTAAATGAAGATGGTATTTTTGAGTCAATGTATAAAGATGCTGATGAACTTCTCTATGAAGCTAAGCAAAAAGGGAGAAATAAAATTTTAAGTTAGAATGGTTCTTGTATACAAACTAGTTAGATGTTCAAATTGCGGATTATTTCAGGTAACTACTTCTGAAAAATCACTTAAATGTCAAAAATGTCAAAAGTCAAAAGTTCTCTCATCATTGAAGATATTTTATCGAACTGAAGATGGAAGAGATGCTGCAAGAAAACTCTCAGAGCTAAAAGAAGAAGAAGCTATTAAAAAAGAGAAATTTAGTATGGAATTCTCCCACTATACTAGATAAGATATAACAAAAACTTATAAATTACATTTTTACTATTTAGTTATGGCTGAAAAAGTAAATTACTATAAGTATTCAACATATGCACTCATTTTAGTTTTAATTTTAGGAGGGATATTATACTCACATATTTCAATTAAAAATCAAGCTTACGAGAGAGGAATTATGTTTGGGCAAGAAAATGCAGTAACTATTATTTTAAATGAAATTAGTTCAGAGGGTGAAATTACAATTGAGACTGGGAGTGGAAATGTTACATTAATTCCACTTGTATCTTATACTAATGGATTAATTGATTATACTAATTCAATTATTGAAACTGCGCAAGAACAAGGTTATGTTACACTTAGAACAAATGAAGGAGAAGTTTCTCTTCTTAGACTCGATAGTATTATTGAGTAATCATTGATGGCAAATAGTACAATTTGTCAAATTATTTTTATGAGAACAAATTAAACAGAGATCTTTTGATTTTTGAAATTGAGCAATTAATTTGTTTGTTTCTTCAAATGGAGTACTTTTTTTTGAGAGTATTTCTAAAACTGAAATTTTAATTTTTTCTTTAAATGGTTTTGAAAATTCGTAGGTTCCCCTTTTTTGATTGAGATACTGAGAAATTGCTGCAGGAGTTACACCGAGTACTTCTGCAATTTCTTTTTGTTTTAAATTATGTTCTTCTTTCATCTCAAATACAAAAGATGAACGAATTGCTGGAAGAATTTCCCAATACATAATTTCTGTTGGTGTTTGCATAATAGTAATAGCATTTAAAAATTTATAAACATACTTGTTATTTCTAATTAATACATAAGTATTTATAGAATATTTTCTCATATTTATTATGAATGAATTTTTAATAGTTATTGGAATTATTTGTTTTGTAGTATTGGTATTTTTAGCATTTTTTGCTGGGAAATCTTTAGGTAAAAGATATATGTTTGATGTTATGCAACATGTTGTTGAAGAGGAGAAAAAAAAAGCAATTGAAAAATCAAGACATGTTTTAAAGGGTCAATTTAATGAACACCTATCTCCATTTATGGAAAACTTTCCTGTAAAAGCATCCGAGTGTAGATTTATGGGAGCACCAATTGATTTTATTTGTTTTTCAGGACTAGATGAGAAAAATGTAGAAGAAGTTGTTTTTATTGAAGTAAAATCAGGTAAAGCTCAAATGAATGCTACAGAGAGGTCAATTAAAAGAGCAATTGAGAATAAAAATGTTCGTTTTGAGACATATAGGATTAGTGACAAGGAATAAAAAGATTTGGGCTTGTTGATCTATGATATTATTTTTTAGATTTTGGAGCTACTCTTAAAGCTTGAGCTTCTAAATCGTCTAGTATATAAACATCAGAAGATACCATTGCACTACTTATTGCATCATTTAAATCACTATTTGTTTTTCTTCCCTTTACATTTCTAGATTTTCTTCTTAGTATCTGATGCATCTTAGAAATCATATTCTCCCCTTCTTTGAAAAAGGAAAAAGAAAATTTGCCCTCTGGAGAGATTTCTAGAATGTTGTGTCCTTGAGATAATGTTTCATAATAATATGAAAATCTTTCTATGAGATTAGATTTATGAGGAACTACTCTGACATACTTACCTGATTTATTTTTTGAAGGAATTCTACTAGTAATATCATAACAATAATGAAATTTTTTACCATTTGCTTGGAGTCCATTTGGATGAACAACTAAAAACTCATAATCTGATCTTTTCCTTGAAAGTATTTTTTCAATTACGGATTTTGAAAATACATAAGGAGCTTGAGTACTAAATGAGATAGTATCATCCCAATTTGGAAAATAGGAATTTACTAATATAAATTGCTCTGAGAATTCTCTATTAATTTCTAGAGATACTTCTGAGAGTTTTTTATCATTACTTATCAATGCTACTTTGTCAGTGTCTGATTTTCTTAATAACTCATGAGTTATTGATGCTAAGCAAGTATCTGAAAAATCTAATTTTTCCCTTCTAGAATAAAAATCTTTTAATTTTCCATACGATGTAACACTTTTTTCAATTCTTTGAACTTCATCATTAAACAATTTTGAATCTTTTACTAATTCTGAATCTTCAAGTAAGAGTGAGATATCAGGTCTTTGAATGGGAGTTGATCGTTTATAGTTATCACTAAAACTAGAAATATAATCAAATTGATCAAATACAGTTAAAGGAATTATTTTTTGAAACCCATTATTTGAAAAGAAATGGTGAGCCTGTATGGTACTAAAATGAGAAAACTGTAAATTAATTAATGCATTAGTATCATAGAGTACATAATTTGTCATTGATAAATAGTAATTTTTTTACTATTATAAAGTTTAGTAATTAAAAACCATTACTATTTACTTTATTTCTCTCTAAATACCCATACATACTTTTATGAGATCCACCTTTAATGAGCATATCTAATGCTTCATGAACTAGCCCTACATTTTCAAAAGCCCCAATAATTGATACATAATGATCTTTTACTGCAATATTACATTTTGTAATTTCTTCGATTGCTTTTCTTGTTGAACCTTCTTTTCCTATGATTCTTCCCATTACAGTTTTTAATCTTAAATGATCCTTTACCATAGGTTTCACATCAATGATGTCAAAAACCATGTTCTCATCTTCTAATACTAGTGTTTTTTCTGGGTTATGTCCAAAGTTAATTGCCTGAATTACCTGAGATAACACAAATCCATCTACTGCATTTTCACTCTCAACTAATACCTCTCCTGTTTTTGAGTCTACATCAATTTCTGAGTTGAAATGTTTAGATATTGTTTTTTTAGTTTCTCCTTCTTTTCCAATAAAAACTGAGATTCTATCTTTTTCTAAATAAAATTTTTCTTCGTGAATGTCAAATGTCATAATAATACTAATAAAAGTTCATTTAAAAATATTGAGAATACTATTGTAGAAAAATAAAAGAAATAAGAAAAAAATATTAAAGTATTAGTACTTTAATTTGCGTGTTCAATTAAAAGGTTTGTTTGGATTCTTTCTAAGTAATCATAAGTTAAATCGATTTTTAGTAATTTTTGTTGCTCTGTTAATCCTGTTGTATCTTGAGTACAATATACTGTCGCTCTATTGTCATAGAGTCTTGCTGTTCCAGTATTTGGAGTTTCCCCTTGAATTTCTGATGAACATTCAAGATTTAATGATGATTCTAAACCAGTTGATACTTCAAAGTAAACATAATCTTCAAAATTTGTTGCTGATGAACTTGTAGGTGAATTGTTTCCAATAAAACACTCAGAACCAATAGAGTTTTCTCTGAATAGTCTTCCAAGGTTTGATGTTGGTGAGTGAACAATATCAAATTGAAATTCTACTGTTGATTCTCCTGCAGCTCTTTGTTCTAAATTCTCAACTCTCACAGGTGCACCTGAACTAGCTGAATCTCTTGTTGATTCAATATCACAAATTGCGACATCTGAGTCGTAATCTTGATAAGTATTTCCAGATAGACACAGAGATCCTTGTACTTGAGTTTTGTAAGGATAACATGCATATGCTAGAAGAGGTACTGTAGCAGTTCCTGCTCCAATATTTTCTGTGTATTTAAGGCCTGTAAATGAGACTGCCTGTCTACCTCCTGATCTAACATCAGTTCCTGTTTTTTGAACTCCTCTTAACTGTGGTATGAATCTTGAAGTTTCATTTAATCCTAAGACGGAAGCATCAGTTCCTGCTAGAGCAACATATGCAGTATTTTCTTCAATATCATATTCTCCAACATTTTCAACTAAAATTCTCACTGAGAAAGGAAATCTTCCTTGATCTCTAATTTTCTCTGGTGGAGCTTCTGGTGCAAATTCTAATGTTAGGGCTTGAGAACCTCCAGTATAAGAATCTACATTAATACCTGAACCTCCTGAACTTCCAGAATTTCCTCCTGAACTACAACCTGCTAGAATTACTAGCAGACTCATCATCATAATTATTACTTTATTTTTCATTTTAACTATCACCTTTTGGTTTATCTTCTGAGCTAATCCAGAAGAAAATCGCTCCAAATATAATTAACATATATAGTAGAGGGTCACTGAGTAGATCAAAGAACCAATTATTTCTTGTAAATCCATCTTGAATAAAACCAAAACCTTTTGCATAATAATATACTACCACAATTAGTCCTAGAGCTCCTAAGATGTATTTCATGATTTGTTGATTTTTCTCATCTTTACCTAAAAGACTAATAAGATCAACACCAAGCATTGCAGCTACAATGTAGAGAGCTAAAATTCCAATTGTAAAAGCAGTAACTCCTGGGAATAATATAATCATGAAATCTCCTAAAGTACAACCATAGGAATTAACTGCAGGTACACCCTGAGCATAACAAGAATTATCTGTAATTGGGAAACTTACTGCAAATAAACCAAACACTAATGCGATGATTACTCTTACAGCCTTATTATCTTTGAATATTTCAACCTTATTCATAATAGTTAATACAATTGCATAAACTAAGAGAAAAGGGAAAAGATAATGGTAAAAACCACCATCTAGCATTACATTGACTCCTTCAAAAAAATCAATATCTTCAATCCAATCACTAAGACGACTCATATACATGATTTTCATGAGAAGAATTTAAAAAAGTAATTTATAACTTGCCAGTAGTATTTTTAAGAAATATTAGTATTTTTCATTACCATAGTTCTTTTCCCACTCTTTTTTATTGTTTTGATAACTCTCATCTAAAATATCAAATACTCTAGATTCATATTTCTCTGGTAATTTTCCTGCATATTGCTTAGTATACTCTTCTCTTGTTTTTTCAGCATCTTTGAGTTTTTTTGCAAGTTCTTTTTTTTCATCTTTTGGATTCCCAACTACTACTACTAATACTACAAATAGAATAATAATAAATATCACTGGGTCGATAAAAGAAAGTAAGATACTTTTTTCTTGGTCACCTAATATAAAAGTAATTACTACAAATAACAAAATAAAACCTAGAACAAAACTTCCTGCAAGTAAAAAAACAACTCCTAAAATACCCAATCCTAAAGCTAGAGTTACATTCCAAAGCGACAATGAACTAAATGGATCATATGACCAAAAACCAAGAACAATCCCTGTATAGAAAACAACTGCTCCTAACCCAATAGCTGCAACAATAAAGAATAGATAGGCACTTTGATCTTTTTTAAATAAACCTCTAAATACATCAACTCCTAGAATTGCACCTACAATGTAGAGCATCAAAATTGCAATTGTTAGAGAAGAAATATTTGGAAAGAGCATCATCATTAAATCTCCTACACTATATCCTGAAGGTAACTTAAACGATACTCCAAAAAATGTCACAATAAAAGAAATCACAATAATAATTGATTTCATCGGATCTCCCGATTTATTTTGAAATATTTTTACTCTTGGTAAAACAGTTACTAGTAAAGCATAAACTAAAAAAAACGGGAAAAGGATGTCAAAAAATTGAGAATCTCTTAAAATATCCATACCATCAAAAAAATTTATATTTGAAATAGCATCAGATATTGGGTTCATAAAGAATTAATGAAAATTGTATTTAAATATTTATCTTTTCATATAAAAGAAGTTAATTGGATTATTTTCTTTTTTTAGGAGTTACTCCTTCTTCTAAATCTTTGATAATTCTTTCTTCATCAAGTAATGTTTGTCTCACCATTTTTTGAATATTTTGATCAATACTCTCGATGTGTTTTTGTGATTTATTTACAACACTTAACATGTATAAAATTACAAGCATAATTGCAAGAACTGTCCAAAACATTACCTTTACTAAAAAATCAGCATTTTCCATACTTAGTAATACAATTGAGACTATATATAAGTATGCTGTTATCAAGAAGTAAAAAATAGTTGAATCTAAACGACCCACGGAGGGATTCATGCCAGACACTACACTCTGTTTCGTTCTTGCACAAATAAATTTGAACTAAAGTTCTCATCCCTTAGGATTCTAAACGACCCCTGCGGGATTCGAACCCGCGATTTACAGCTTAGGAGGCTATCGTCATATCCAGACTAGACCAAGGGGTCGTGAGGTTATTATCACAGTGCTTCAAAGAAGCACGCACAAGAGAGCTTGCGAGTGTCTGGTGTATCCAAGCTATGCTCAACAATGCTTACACATTCTTGGCATCTTGCTCGTTACCTCGCAAGAGACCAAGGAGTCAGTATAATTATAGTTGAATTAATTTCGTATTAAAAAGATTTGTCTTTATTTTTTAAATAAAGAAAAAGAAACCTATAAATGACATGACGACCAAAAGGACAACATGAGGTGCACCGGCGATTAAATTATTTTCTTGCATTAAACCAAATAAGAAACCTGAGAGAATTGCTAGTTCATAAGTGAGCAAAATAAAGAGTGTTAAATACAAATTTAATATCCTATCGCCTCTACTTAATTCTCCAGTTTCAGTTGGAATTGATTGTGCTAACTCACTTGTTGGATCTACTTGTGCTCCTAGACCTACAAATAAATTGTTGTATACTAAAATAATGATTCCTAAAAAAATTAGAAATGAAATATATCCAGTAAAAGTATTTGAAGCAAGATTACTTGTCCTCTCTTTTGTTCTTAGAAGTTCTGTTGTAATTTTTAAAGAAAGCTCCCTTAAAATTTTTTCAACATGACCTCCAACTCTTCTTGCTTCAATTACTAATCTTAGATCTCTTTTCAAATCCTTTGAACCAACATTATCTGCAAAATTGAGTAATGCTTGCTCAAAATCAACACCCCAGGAGAGTTGATTAGATAATTTTTTAATATCTTCATTTAATACACCATATTGGTTTTTTACAGAATTTCTAATTGATGAGACAATATCTGTTCCACTCTCAACTGAATCTACAACATCTCTTAAAAAACGAGGAACTACCTCCATTTTACTTGCAACAGATTTAACTTCATATAAACTCAAAGAAAGATAGGGTACTAAAAATACTACTGCTGGAACTACTAAATATAGATTTACTTTTTGTGCATCTAAAATAGAAATCTGAGTGAAAATTAAAAATAGAGCTACTAAAAAACCTAAAATACTTAATCCTAAAAATAGATATTTTAGAATTTCTTTAATTTTTTTATCACTATTATTGTTGTCCATTTTTTATTTCATAGGTGTGAGTCTAGAGTATAGAGGTTTTGAATAATAAACTAACATCATAAACCCTGCATATGCAAAAGGAAGAGCTGCAAGAAGCATTAAAAGCATAATAAATGTGCTTCCTCCAGATGCTGCTGAACCACTACTGCTAATTTGTACCATATTTAAAATTGAAGACATGATTGCAAAAAATAGAGGAGCAATAAGTAAAATTACGACATAAATTTGAGAATAAATTAAAAGCGTGTCAATATTTTTTTTCTCGATTGCTTCAATTTCTTCATTTAAATTATTTAATTTTCTCTCTAAATATGAATGGATGTTACCTCCCGAATTTGAAATTGTAACTAGATCATTTAATACATCTGAGAGTTGTTTAGAAGGACAACTTTTCATTGCTTCTCTAATAGAGGAATTAATATCGAGACCTAGAAAATTAGTATAATGTTTGATTTTTTTAAATTCAATTTTCAATTCTTTGTAAATAATAAAATCATCAATAATATCTACTATTTTTGAGAGACTTAATTCTTTTGAGAGTATTTTCATATAAGGAAGAAGATAAGGTATTGCTGCATCAATTTCTGCTTTTCTAGTAGATGATATTAAAATTGGATAATTGTAAAGTAAGATACCTATTAAGGCAACACCCATAATCCCTCCATAAAAAATTGTTGCACTTAAAAAAACATTTTTAAAACCAAATAATGTGACTAATGTTCCAATGATTACACTTAAAGAGACAAAGAAAAGAATAATTAACACTGATGAAAAATATTCTTCAGGCATAACTTTCATATTTGCTTCTTGAAGAAGTTTTTCATATCTATTGTTGTAGATGTTTTTTTGAAAGAATTTTTTGAATTTTTTGTTTTTAATTAGTTTTCTTCCAAATAGTCTGTATATTTGATGAACTACTACTGCTAGAAAATCATATGATTGAAGTTGAGATTGAGGTATTTTTCCTTTTTTTCTATCTTCTTTTGTTTTTTTGTCTTCAATTCCTAGAAACCATGTCCAAAAACTCATTGTTCTCTCTCCTTAAGTTGATATGTTTCTAAATATGAAAAAATATCTGAGGGTGCTTTGTAATATGCCTTAATTACGGAACTTACATCTCTGAATTCAATAATTGATTTTTTGTGCATAATATCTAAAATCCTTCTTCTTTTCTCAATTTCACTCCACAGAGCATCCTCACTACCACCTCTTAATTTAAGAAGGTTTGATATAATTGATGAGTTTTCTGAGAAAGAAAATTCATCTGTTGAGGGGTCAAATTCTACAAAATCATTTGTTGTAAATTGATCTTTTTTAGAACTGTATTCAACTACTTCTACAACTGCTGAACACCTTCTTACAATATTACTTTTAATTTTCATCTGTTTCATAAAAATTGCAATATCCATTTCAGTAATTAATTGTTTTGGTAAATTAATAGGGTCAATTGTCATACGATTTACAAGGTCTTCAAATTTCTCTGCGTGTACTGTTCCAAGACCCGCGTGACCTGTTGCCATACCTTGGAAAAGAATTGATGCTTCTTCTCCTCTAATTTCTCCCACAATAATGAAATCAGGCCTCTCTCTTAAGGATGCTTTAAGTAAGTCAAACATAGTAACAGTTGCTTTTTCTTGAGATTCTCTTGCAATCATAGGTAGCCAGTGTTCGTGAGGAAGGTTAATTTCAGGAGTATCTTCAATAGATACAATTTTTGAAGTTGGAGGCACAAAAAGAGAAAGTGCATTTAAAATAGTTGTTTTTCCAGTTGCCGTTCCTCCTGAGACTAAAATTGATTGTTTATTTTCCACAGCAAGCCATAGATATGCTAATAAAAATGGAGGCATTGTACCAAAATCAATTAAATGGATTGGAGTGAATGGTTCTGCTCTAAATTTACGTAATGTGTAAGATGAACCTTTTTCTGAAATCTCTTTACCATAGATTGCCTCAACCCTAGAACCATCGGGTAGTGCTCCTTGTAAAATTGGTTTAGATAATGAAATTTCTTGATTTGTTTTTTGTGCAAGCTTTACAATAAATGAATTTAATTTTTCTGGAGAAGTATATTTTCTATTTACTTCAAGAGGACCATATTTTAGATGATTTACAAAAATTGGAATTCCTAAACCATCACATGATACATCTTCAATATAGGGATCATGCATAAGAGGTTCAATCATCTCTAAACCTAAGAAATCTCTTTTTAGATAATAGATTAATTTCTCTAGACTCTCAGGAGATAATTTTATTTTATATTTTGCACAAAGCCTACGAGCACCTTGAACAATAATTTCTTGAGGTCCTTCTTCTAGGTCTTCTGATGCTACCCTCTCAAAAACATAAATAAAGCCTCTTCTTAATTCCTCATAATATTCTTTTTCATCATCTGTTAATTCTGGCTCTATGATTTGATAGAGAACTTTTTGATCTTCTTCATCATAAGTAATATGTGTTTTTGCAAGTTCAAAGAGATCATATTTTTCATTAACATTTCTATAGTTAATAGGCTCCCAATCTGTTGCTGATTTTTTAAGTAGGTTGTCAGGTATTTTAGCTAAACTAACTGATTTTCTTGGTTTTGCTTCTTTTTTTTCTTCCTCATCAAAGGAATCTGGATTAAAGTAGTTTTTTGCAACAATATTAATTGGAGTATTAGATGCCGGAGTATTTGAAATTACTTGTATTGGTGGACCATTATATGGCATAGCTTGAGTTTGCATAGGTGTCTGTTGGAGTTGAGAGTTTGCTGTAAAATTACTAGCATCTGGGAGTTGATTTGGATCTGAAGATACTGGAACATCTGAAGATTCTATTTCTAAACTTGAGAGACCTTTTTTATCAACATGTTCTGAATCACTTTGATATTGCTGCTCTTGCATAGGTACTGTTCCAAATTGCTGTTGTGGATTTTGATTGGAGTAGAGTTGTGGATTTTGAACTGTTGGTGTAGCATATGCTGGATTTCCCCAATTTTGAATTCTTTGGTTTGAATATGTAAGAATTACATCATATTTGTGAGAATTTGTTGAATAGTGTTTCTTAGCTTTTGCTATGAGTTCTGCTATTTTTTTTTTATCCATTTTATGAGTCACAACGAAATGTTGAGTTGTATATGATATGTGAATTATTAATTACATAATTCATTTCAAATTGAGATATATTGAGATAAGACCAATTACCTAGAGGAGGAATAGTTGTTATGTTTTCAATAGCAAATATGCAACCAATCCCATAAGAGGTACAATAACTATTAATTGAATTTTCTACAATAGGTATTGTATCATTGAGAATAGTCCCATTTCTTGAATTAAGTATAGGGCATATCTTCTCTTCTATATCGTGTATATAGAGTAAATCTCCATTTTCAAATTTATAAGTATTCACCGTCTCTAAAGAATAAATAAAAACAAGTAAGAGAAATAAAAAAAATACTGAAAAAATCATAAATTGTCCTTTTTTTGATTTCATGTGCAAACCCCCAATTCTACAACTCTTAATTCTAATGAAGAATTATCAATAATAAAATCTCTTGTAGGTATATTTTGAGTGAAAGGAGGGCATGAGAAAAGAGTTTTTTCTTCACTAGAATTTGATACTTTTAGAAAAATCGAAGTTGTTGTAAAACCTGTTTTTTTAATTATTGACCAATTTTGAGTTGAGCTCTGAGTTGAGAGGTCTTCTAAAAATATTTGATTTGTAAAGTTTTGTTCTAAAAATAAATAAGAAAGAATTTTATCTGGTTGGTTTGAATAATCTTTGGTGAGAACTATTGTATTTGAATTCTCATGAACAAGTACTAAAAACGAAGATACTAAAAGCAAAGAAAGTAAAACATCAAAGAGAATAAATTGAGCTTTTTTCATTCCCACACCCCCAATTCTAATTGATATAAACCAGAAGTATTTTTAATAAAACACTTTGAAGAAATTATAACAGAGTTTGTAGGTGGTTGTTCCCCAAAAGACATCATAACAGAACCTGAAGTATTACTTAATTTCCCATAGAACAATGATGTTAAGTTGTAATGATTATATATTTCTAAAAAATTACTCTCATTGAAAAATGTATTAATCTTAGTTGAGTCTACATTTGAAGTATTTTCTTCAAGTAAACCAATTGCTGATGTTGAAGCTAATGAAGTTGCATTCCAATTACTTGGAACTCCTGGGGTTGTTGAGAGAATGTTACATAGTTGATGTAATATCTCTTGTTGTTCTCGAGTTTCTAAATGAGATACTTGAGCATCATATCTTTGAGAATATGTTGTATAGACAAAAGAAAAAATAACAAAAAAACATAAAAGAACAAATAAAAAATCAATTTGCAGATATCCTTTTTTTGTTAGTAGTTTCATCTTATTGTATGTTAATTAATAATTCGGAGTTATTTTTATTAGAGATAAATTGCATCATATATGAACCCGGAATTAATGTAATATTTGAAGTAAAATTAAACTTAGAAAAATTTACTTTTAATCTCTCAAACCCATTATTATTTTCATAGCAGAAATTTTCAATACAAATACCTTGAGAACTAAAAGGTAACTCTGATTGATATTGTAATGAATTTTCTTCTATAATAAAAGCTCCTTTTTGAAATGAGATAAAGTACATCTCACTACTTTGATCATAATTGAGTAATTTCGGTAAGTTTTCTTGTGAAGTTTCTAGAAATAATTTCATTGAAGTATAATCATTTTCTCTAGTAATTTCTTCAAAAGATGTTGAAACAAAATAATAAGAACTCACAGAAGTAATAGCAACTAATAATGTTAATAATGTAAAAGATACTAATTCACTAACTGCTTTTTTATTGAGCCTTTTCATAATAGTATTTCAAAAGATAGCTATAACATAATTAGCTGTCATTAACTAGTGATTATCTACTGAGAATAACTAATACAAACCCCATTAAAAGAGAGAGACCCACTGTCTTGGAGATATATTACATAATCATTACAAAAATCAGGTAAAAATGTTTTAAATCTTGTCTCTAAAAAAACATCTTCTTTCTGCGTTTGAATAAGTAGTGAATTATTTTGTAATCCTATTGTTGAAAATTCATACATCATAGTTTTTTCAAGAATAATACTTTGATTTTCAAGCGAAATTGTTTTTGTAAGCGCTGGTAAAAGATATGAGTAAATGTCTTGGTGCATATATTCTAATTCTAGCTTAAAAACATCTTGAGAATTATCTACATAAAAAAAATAAGAAAATCCAAGTAATGAAAAATATAAAATAAGAAGTAAAACAAATGTTGTTTGTGAATAAACAGCTTTTTTATGTAAAAAAAAACTAGAAAAAAATCTCATTTTCATGAGTCTCTTTATTGAACTGTTCCTGTGAAGGAATAAACTTCGGAATCTGTGAACACTCTAATTGATTTAGATGAACCCTGTGTCATAGTACCACAATTTGTAATAGATACATTTTCTAAATCTCCTCCAGAGTTTGATGGTGATGCCCAAGACTCAGTTGCTTCATCACAAGAACCAACTTGAACTCTAACATCCCCAGTATAACCAGTATTTTTTAAGAATACTGTATCATTAGTTAATAATTGAAAGTTAATTGCTGAACCTGCTGCTGTTTGTTCATTTAATTTTGCGAAGTTTTCTGATTGGTATGTGTTAAACCATGTTTGAAAACCTACAACAGCAACTACGGCTACAACTAATAATAGTGCTGTTGCAACAACAGGACTAATTGCTTTTTTTTGTGTATTTACCATTTTTTATATATATATACATAAACATAGTTAGTGTTTTTGTAGTAATTTTTCAATAAAAGACAATATATATTTTATTTGTCTTTTAATAGTGATACTTTATTTAAGTAAAGATAATTTTTTTATTCTTGAATCAATATCTAAAATTTTTTCCTGAGTATTTCTATCTGGTTGTGTATCTTTTTCAATTGTAGCTAATGATGTTATATCTATTACTTTTTGAGAATTATTTTTTTTTTGAGTTTGAGTTACAGGTTGATTTTTAAGAGTTTCTTGCTCATTTATATTTGAAATTTCAGAGAGTTTTTTTGCTAATTGAGAATCATGAGAGCTTTGATTTTTTGAAATTCTGTCCTCAAATGAACTCATTTGTTTGTAAAGTAAATTCTCACTTTGTGCTGAAGACTCTAATACTTCTTGTTTTGTTGAAGATAATTCTTTATCTATTTGAGATAATTTTTTATTTAATTCATCAATATGAGATTCTTCAAAATTAGAAATCCTATCTTCAAAGGAAGTAAGCTGTTTGTAAAGTAGATTTTCACTTTGTGCTGTTGAGTTGAGAAGTTCTTTTTTTGTTTTAGAAATATCCCTAGTTACTTCACTTACTTTTGTTTTTGTTTCTTTTGAGAGTTGATCTATTTTTTCTAATTTTTTTGAGAGTTTGTCCAATTCTTTTTTTGAATTAGGAATTGTTTTTATTGCTAATTCTTGTTTTCTCTCAATTGATTGCTGCATAGAGAGAAGTGAATCCTTAAGAATCATTTCAAAATTTTCAAATTTCATTTTTTCTTTTGAAAATAAATGTTCCATGTGAGATTCTAATTCATTATGTTTTGAATTAACTTCCATAAAGTAAGGTTCTAAAAGTAATTTTAAATCTAATTCATCATGTTGTGTTGTACTGGTAGCAAGTGAGTCTATTGAAGATTGAATTTTTTTCATCTCTTCTTTAATTTCCCTTTGATCAGAAGATACCCTATTAATTTCAGAAGTTATTTCTTTAAGTTGGGATGGATCAAATACTTTTAAAATTGAAAATGTTTTTTCCTGAAACTCTCTCATCTCATCTCTAAATTGTTTTTGCTGTGTTGTCATAAGAGATTTTAACATTACCTCAGTATCTGAGGCCATATGTTTTCTCATTAAATTCATCTCCATTCGAATGTCTTTTAGAGATTGCGTTAATAATAATAGTTGCTCATATTGGTCTGAGGGAAGTGATGAAGAACTAATTGATAAATCACTTAGCATATCAACACCAACACCCTGTAGGTGTTTATCTAATTGCTTATTAAATGAATTTAATTCTTCTTGTAATTTAGTTTTTGATACCATTTTTATTATTTAGAGAACCAACCCTTTTTTTTAGGCTCTTCTTTTACTTCAAAATCTGGTTTTGGTATTTCATTGGGTAAATTTTGAGTATTTGAAATTCCAGATACTTTTTCCTCAACTACTTCTTTTTCACCTAGAACTTCTTGAACTTCTTGCTCAGTAATTGTTTCAGGATCTCTTGGCACTTCATCAACAATTGTCTCTTGAGACTGAATTGAAATTGAATCTATTTTTTTTTCAAGTAAATCCATTCTCTCAAATAAAGCTGTTTTCATTGAATCTAATTTCTTAGAGATTTGTTCAGTTTGATTTTTATTTTCTTCTTCAATATCTTTGCCATCATTTGAATTAACTTCTTTAAAAATCTCTACTAAAAATTGAATTTGAGCAGACATTGACTCCAAGATTTTTTCTTGAGTATCTTCTTGCTCTTTTTCTTTAAGTGCTTTTAAAAGTAATTTCTGCTTAATTTTTAACTGTTCTATTTCTTTAACTAAATCTAAGTCAGAACTTAATTGTGCTTTTGTCATCTATATAATTTCTATTAAAAATAAATATAATATTTCTTAACTACTTTTAAGAGAGAAGAACATATAAAAGATGAGATAATTGAGAAAGAGGACGAATGAGAAAAGACGAGAGAAAAAATACTCAAAACTCAAAAGAGTTTTGATTTAGTTATTGTGATAGAGTTCAAGTAATCAATTATATTTAGCTACGATCTTTTTCTTTACCGTTTACTTCGCTAAAGCTCAGGGCACTAAGAAAAAGTAAGTTCACTTACGTTCTCTTAAACTCAACAAGTTGAGATTTCTCACCAAAAGAAATACTCAAAACTCAAAAGAGTTTTGATTTAGTTATTGTGATATAATTCTAATAACCTATTGTATTTAGCTACTCTCTCTCCTCTTGCTGGAGCTCCTAGTTTTATTGAACTCTCGAGTGCATATGCAAGGTCTGCGATGAAATCATCTGGAGTTTCTCCTGATCTATGAGATACAATTGTGTGCCATCCTGAAGACTCTGCTAATTTGTGTGCTTGGATTGCTTCTGTTAGTGTACCAATTTGATTAATTTTTAACAATAATGAATTGCATAACTTTTCTTTTTGTGCTTCTAAAATTCTTTTAGGATTAGTTACTAATAAATCATCTCCTACAACTAATACTTTTTTTTTATTCGAGAAGATATTTTTTTCTTTTGGTTCTAATGAATTTGCCATGAAGTACATAAACCCTTCAAAATCATCTTCAGCCATTGGATCTTCAATACTAATTAGAGGATATTCTTTTAGTAATTCATTATAGTACTGCGTTAATTCTTTATAGTCTAGATGTAAATCTTTTTCAATTTGATATTTTTTTGTCTCAGTATTATAAAAATCACTTGCTGCAGCATCTAAAGCAAATCCTATTTCTTCAGAATATCCGCATTGTTTTGTTGCTTCAACTAATAAGTCTAGAGCTTCTTTTGATTTTGAGAGTGCTGGTGCAAACCCTCCTTCATCACCAATTGCAGTTGATTCTTTTCCATATTGTTTTTCAATTAATGATTTTAATGTATGGTAAATTTCACTCACAACTCTCGTTTTGTATGTAAAATCTCCTTTTAGAGGAATGATCATAAATTCTTGAACTTGAAGGTCATTTCCTGCATGAAGACCACCATTAATTACATTTGCAAATGGAGTCACTTGAGGTTTTACTTGTCTTTTCTTATTAGAGTAAGAAATTGAGTGTTTCATACGATAGAGATATTCATGTAGAGGTAAGTTGTAAAACTTAGCTGAAGCTCTTGCAAATGCACAACTCAAACCAAGAATAGCATTAGCTCCTAAAATTTCTTTATTTTCTGTAGCATCTAACTCAATTAGTGCTTTATCAAAACTTTCTTGAGTAAATTCTCTAAAATAGAGCTTTTCTGAGATTGATAGAATGTTTTGAACAGCTTTTTGAACACCCTTACCATGATATCTTTGTTTGTCATTATCTCTTAACTCATGAGCTTCATGAATTCCAGTAGAAGCACCTGAAGGTACCATAAATGTTCCTTTTGACCCATCTTGAAGAACTACTGTTGCTTTTAGAGTTGGATTTCCTCTTGAATCTAAAATTTCAATTGCATCAATTGATATAATTTCCATAAGAAGTTTTAGGTGTTTTATTATATGTAGTTTTAGTACTCTTTAAAGAGAGTAAAGAATAAAATTTAGATTTATTTCTCTTTGAATTTTTGTAAGATATCGATTAATTCATCTAATTTTTCAGGAGAAAATAGAATATTTGCCTTGTATCTTTTTTCTTCTTGTGGTGTTTTCCATCCTTTTGAAATACCTACTAGTGTATTCTCACCTTCAGGAGGCTGTTTTAAATTTACTTCAATAAAATTATTTCCTCCAGCGTCAATTTCAAATGTTTCTAAGGTTTTCCAGTCTCCCATTTTAATCGTATAGAATTCATAGATTTTAAAGTTTAAATAACTTTTGATTATATATTTCGTATATATTACATATAAAGTACTAAGAGAGGAGAAAAGTTTTATAAAGAAAAATTTACTTCTTTTTGTTATGGGAAGAATTAAATCCAGATTTGTGAAAGCTTCAGGACAAAAAATTTATGATAAAGTTAAAACTGAAATTACTGAAGATTTTCAAAAAAACAAAGAAATTGTTGCTAAATACGCACAAATTCCATCAAAAAGACTTAGAAACTCAGTTGTAGGTTATGTAACAAGACTTAACAAACAAGAGCAAAAAGAAGAAGCTATGGAAGCATAAGCCCAATCTTTTTTACAATCACAATATATTTTCTTATCAACAAACTTATAAACACATATTCTTTACTATTTTCTAAGTCTCTGGATAACACCAGAATTAGCTTTGTTTAGGCGACTCTTAGCTACATTGATAATTCTTTATTGAGACTAAACACTACATTTATTTCATTTAGATTAATAAATGGTGCTCTATTAAACTATTATTTAATGGAGTTCATTTGTTAAATAATCTGAACGAAGTGAATATTTAAATCAAAAATGGTATTAGAAGTAGGAAGATTAGTAGTAAAAACTGCAGGTAGAGACGCAGCTAACCATGCTGTAGTTGTTGAAGTATTAGACGACAAATTTGTAACTATTGATGGAAATGTGAGAAGAAAAAAAGTAAACGTAGCTCATATTGAACCATTAAACAAAACATTAGATGTTAAAAAAGGAGCATCAACTAAAGATGTTTTAGCAGCTTTTGAAAAAGAAGGAATTAAAGTTACTAAAAAAGTAGAAGATAAGAAAAAATCAACTCCAAAAGCTCAAGAAAAAAAAGCTAAAAAAGGAGCTGATAAATCAGCTAAAGCTGAAAAATAATGAATTAACATTATTTTTAATAAACTATATTCTCATCAAAATTTATAAAGTATATACATTTACTATTTTCTATGATTATTGGACTAGTTGGAAAACCAAATGTTGGAAAGTCAGCATTTTTTAGAGCACTTACATTAGCTGCAGCAGAATCAGGAAATTTTCCTTTTACTACAATTGATGCTAATTCTGCTATTGGATATGTTAAAATTAAGGACCCTGCTCAACATTTTGATAAAAGCTCAAATCCTAGAGAAGGATATGTGTTAGGAGAATATAGATTTGTACCTACAGAAGTAATTGATGTTGCAGGACTTGTTCCTGGAGCTTCAGAGGGTAAAGGTCTTGGAAATCAATTTTTAAATGATTTATCTCAAGCTGATGCATTGATCCATGTTATTGATTTGTCTGGATCAACTAATGAGAAAGGAGAGCCTGTTGATTTAAATTCATATGATCCTGCAGAGGATATTAAGTTCTTAGAAGTAGAGTTAAATCAATGGTATCTCAATATTATTGAGAAACATTGGGCAAATATTGATAAAAAAATTAGAATGCAAGATATGAAAATTGAAGATGCTCTAATTACCGTTTTATCAGGTTTAAATATTAAAGAGAGACATATTTTTCAAGCAATTTCTGAGTTAAAATTAGATAAGACAAATATTTCTGATAATTTAAAAGAACTCGCTTCAAAGCTTAGAGAAATTTCTAAACCAATGGTAATTGCAGCAAACAAATGTGATGCTATTTTAGATAATAACTTATGGGAAGAAAAATTAAATGCATTAAAAGAACAATTTCCTGGATATATTATCATGCCAGTAATTGCTGAATATGAATATAATTTGAAAAAAGCTGCTGAAGCAGAAATTATTTCTTACATTCCAGGAGAGAAGAGTTTTGATATTAAAGATGAGTCTAAATTAAATGAAGCACAAATTAATGGACTCAATAAAATTAAAGATACTATTTCCTTAATGCCAAATGGAACTGGAGTTCAAGATTGTATTAACTCAGCAATGTTTGACTTACTTAAAATGATTGCAATTTGTCCAGGAGGAGTTAAACTTGAAGATAAAAATGGAAATACTCTCCCTGATTGTTTTTTAATGCCAAATGGAACTACTGCACTAGATTTTGCATTTAGATTACATACTGATTTTGGTAAAAACTTTGTAAAAGCAATTGATATTAAAACAGGAAGAATGGTTGGAAAAGATCATCCCGTAAACATGGGAGATATTATCGAAATCAAGGCAGGGAAGTAATTATTTCAATTCAAGAAAAACTTTGTTACTACTAAAAAGAGTAACTTTATAAAATTTATTATATATATTTAAATATGTTAGATATAAATGAAATAAATAATGGGTCATTATATATTTGGAGAGAAAAACATACCAAATACAATTTTTTAGGAAATACTCATTCCTATTCTTTCCATTATGTTGCTAAAGAACTAGATGGTGAGATGGTAAGTCAAGGATCCTTTGGTTCTGGGATGAGTGCTCAAGAAATACTTGGAAAAAGTTTAAATCTAGTAAAAGAATTTAACATTACAGAGTTAGTAAATGGGATTCCAGTTATATCAAATACTGCTGTGGATTCAGATTTTTTAGATCCTGTAGTAAAAGTAGAAGGAGAACTTGAAAGTGCTATCAGGCAAGCATTAAATTAGTTAATTTTGAAAACATCTTCTTGAGAATCCTTGATTCGAAAAGGATAGTTTTTACGGAGTGTTTTTTAGCGAAGCGTCTAAAAAAGTTCTGGAGGGATATTATCGAAATCAAGGCAGGTAAATAAACCTGACTTTATTGTAAACATCATTTATGGTGTGCAAGAACGAATGAAATAAGTGTCTGGCATTAAAGCTGGAAAGTAATAGAAGCTTTAATTGTAAATATCTTTTAAAAATATCTTCTATAAAGTTCATACACTACAAATGCCGTGATTAATTCTTCTTTATTTAATGAATCTATTCTTGCTAATTTATCTTCTAAAAAATCTTTTGATTCAACTCTAAATTCATAAAAATTATTTTGGTATTGGGAAATTTTTAAACCTGAATTCAAAGAATTAATACCCATTACGTTTGAACTATGTTCTTTTAAATTTGAAATAATCTCACTTAGTACTAAATATTCATAATCCCTATATTTTGAATCTGAACTTAAAAAATAATTTCTATAAGTAGAATAATCTTCTTTAGATAACTTACTTTGAAAGGGGTTTGTTGATTTATTTTTTTCAAAAATAAGCTTTTCAGTATCCATTAAGAGAATAAAACTTATTTTGTTTTTAAATATTTTTACCAATCAATATTATTTGATTACTCAAAGTTTATAAAAAACATAAACCCATAATTTTTAGATGAAAAAACATAAATTAAAAATTTATGAATTACATTTTTCAAACCTCTAAAAATGAAAAAACAAGATATACTTCAAGAAGATACGCAAAGAACTAAAGGACTTGATGCACGAGAGTCAAACATTCAAGCTGCAATTGCACTATCTGAACTTTTAAAAACAACACTGGGACCACAAGGACTTGATAAAATGCTAATTGATTCTATGGGAGAGAGTATTGTTACAAATGATGGTGTTAAAATTCTCAAAGAAATGGAAATTGAACATCCTGGTGCAAAAATTTTAGTTGATGTTGCAAAAACTCAAGAATCTCAAGTTGGAGATGGTACAACTTCTGCAGTTTTGATTTCCGGAGAATTGTTAAAAAATGCAAAAGGATTACTAGCACAAAATATCCATCCAAATTTAATTGTTAAAGGTTTTAAAGAAACTTCTAAAGAAATTTTGAAACTTTTACATAGTTCTTCAACTGAAGTCAAAAAAGATTCTAAAAAATTAATTGAAGATATTGCAAAAACAGCAATGACTGGAAAAATTGCTGAGCTTGATATGGAACAGTTAAGTAGTATATTATTTGAGATTACACAAGAATTAAGAGATAAAGACACACTACATTTCAATAAATTAAAAGTACAAAAAATACCTGGTAGTTTAGAAGATAGTGAAATTATCAACGGAGTTGTTTTAGATAAAAATCCTGCACATCCAAATATGACAAAACATCTTAAAAATCCAAAAGTTTTACTTGTTGATTTTGCACTTGAAATACAAGAGCTTGAATCTGATGCAAAAGTAAATATTAATTCATTAGAAGAATATGAACAATTTATTGAATCTGAGAAAAATTATCTTAAAAATTTGGTGTATAAAATTAAACAAACTGGCGTTAATTTTATTGCATGCCAAAAAGGAATTGATGACTCTGTTGCATATTATCTTGCAAAAGAAGGTATTTTAGCTACAAGAAGAACTCGAAAATCAGATCTTGAGAAATTATCTCTTGCACTTAATTGTCCAATTGTTTCATCTTATGAAGATGTTTCAAAGGAAAATCTAGGTACATGCTCTGATGTAACTGTTAAAGAGATTGAAAATGAACTCTATGTGTTTGTTGAGGGCGTTAAGAATTCTAAAGCATTAACACTTCTTCTTAAAGGATCTACAAAACATTTCAGAGATGAATTGGAGAGGGCAATTGATGATGCTCTAGGTGATATTGCATCCATATTAAAATCAAAGAGAATTGTTGCTGGAGGAGGAGCAATTGAGTGTGAACTTGAATTTCAATCACAAGAATACTTGAACTCTCTTGAGGGTAAATCTCACATTATTGCAAAATCATTTATTGATGCTCTTTTAGTTATTCCAAAAACCCTATGTTTAAACTCAGGGTTTGATGAAATTGATATGTTATCCAAATTATCTAAAAATCATAGAGAAGGAAATGCTCACTCAGGTATCAATGGATTTAAAGGAATTGTAAAAGATACTCTAAAAGAATCAATTATTGAACCAATAAATGTGAAAGAGCAGGCAATTAAATCTGCAACTGAAGCTACTTGTATGATTTTAAGAATTGATGATATCATTGCAGCTAGAAAGTTAGATAAAGTTCAAGACTTCTCTGGAGATTTTTAAAAATTAGTGAAGCTTGAGAAACAATAGTTTCGAAACTTCAGCCATTCTTGGTTTTGGCACAAAATACGATGCAGATTATCGCTGCGAGAAAGCTATACAAAGTTCAAGATTTATTTTTCAAAGAAAAATATACAAGAACAAATTTTAATTTGTGTCTGGTATTTCAGGAGATTTCTAAGAATTTATTTTAATGAAGTTTGAAAAATTAAAATAAAAAAATCAAACTTACAATACATACAAATAAAATAAAGAGTAAGAGGTACGGAACAATGCTTGAGTTAGTATGATGCATTTTTTGAGAGGGTTTTAACATTTTTTTAATTGTTGATTTGTAAATTTGATTAGCATCATCTCTGGAGAGACCAGATTTTATTAATTCATTTACTAGAACTTCTTTTGAATAATCCTGATAATTTGTTAAGATATATAATTCTATTTGTTCTTGTAATGATTCATCCATAAACCATATACATATTTTTTTAATTTAAAGTTATTGATTCACTGGTCCGGAACGTACTTAATCTTTATATACTTTAATTCAAAGGAATGCCTATGAACATTTCTTCTCTCAAAGAATTATTTGAACAATGTTATCCTCATGAAAATAGCTCTGATTTTATTACTATCATTAAGAGAATTAAGAAAAAGTATCCTATTACATTATTAAAAGGACCTATACTTTTGACATATCCTAATTCTGTAAAAAATTTATCTAACCTTACTAAGTTATTAACTCAGGATTCACTACACTCTTATTTTAAATCAGTCCATATATTACCCATGTTCGAGAGTAATGCAGATGGTGGTTTTGCAGCATCTAGTTATAGAGATATTGATGTTTCATTTGGAACATGGAAAGATATTAAAGAGATATCTAAAACATATGAAATAATGATTGATGCTATTTTTAATCACACTTCAGATGAACATATATGGTTTCAAAAATTTCAAAAAGAAGAAAAGTATTACAAAAAATTTTATATCACATATGATGAAAAGTTTGATTATACTTCTATTGTAAGGCCAAGAACAACACCATTATTTACAACAATTAAAAACAAAAAAGTACTTACTACCTTTAGTCCTAACCAAGTTGATTTGAATTTAAAAGAAGTTAAGGTTTTTTATGAATTATTACATATTATTGAGTACTATATTAGCCAATCTATATCTGGCATAAGACTTGATGCTATTCCTTATATTATCAAAAAATCACACACTAGTTGTTCTAATTTAAAAGAAACCTATGAGTTTACTAAATTACTTATTGGATGTATTAAATACCTAAATAATACAATTTCAATTGTAACAGAAGCTAACTTTTCAGATAAGGAAAATTTTGCATATTTATCTAAATCTAATTCCGATTATATTTATCAATTTTCATTTTCTCATTTATTATTTTATTGTATGTATCATAGAGATTTTTCTTATTTTGTTAAATGGTTTAATAAAACTAAAAAAGTACATAAACAATCATTATTTTATATATCAAACCATGATGGATATGCACTTTCAGGAATTAAACGAATTTTAAAAGAAGAAGAATTTAATACATATATTTCTTTACTTAAACAAAAAAAAATAAAAATTAATTACAGACAAAATCAAAAAACTAATGTTGAAGAACCCTATGAAGTTAATTCTACTTTTTACTCATATTTAAAAGACTTAGATGGGAGTTATGTTAGAGAAAAATATCTTTTAATGTTGCATATATTAACTCAAATGAGTGGAGAAATTCTTTTTTATTATTTAGATTTAATTGGTGAAGAAAACGATGTTGAATCATATAAGAAAACTAAAGAAAATAGAATTCTTCATAGAAAGAAATTTACTCTTGAAGAATATGAGAATAAACTTGAGACTTCTGAGTTTTTTCCTCACATTCAAAACTATTTGAAAGATAGAGAATTAACTCAAAATATAGATATTGGTGTTTTCTTTTCTAAACCTTTTTTGAAAATTATCAAAAGTAATTCTGAAAAAAAGTTCGTTACTTACTATAATATTTCAAATGAAAAACAAGAAATAAAAAAAGAAAAAATTATTTTAGAACCCTTTGCATTTATTTCAATTAAGAAAAAATTATAATTTTTCTACCTTCCATAGACATTTCTTTTAAAAAGGAAAAAGATGATAATATAGTATGGCATTTAAATCTCCAAGACAAAGAAAAGCAGCAGGTACTAAAGCAGAAAATGAACTTATCCATAAATTCTGGGAAGAAGGGTGGTGTTGTATAAGAGTTGCGGGATCTGGTTCTACAAAGTATCCTGCTCCTGATTTACTTGCGGGGAATTCACATAGAAAAATTGTTTTTGAAATTAAAGTTATTTCAGCAAAGAAAAAATATTTTACAAATCAAGAAATATTAGATTTAGAATATTTTGCAAGAACTTTTGGTGCTGAAGCTTGGGTTGGAGTTCAATTTGAAACAAAAGAGTGGTTTTTTTGTCCAACTTCTGAACTTGAGAAAACAAAATCTGAAAACTATGTTGCAGATTTAATAAAGATGAAACAAACTGGATTTAAGTTTGAAGAGATGTTACAATGATTATTTTAAATGAAATTGACTATTTATGGATTTTAATTATAATAATACTTTTAGTATTAAGAGGATATCAAAGATTAAAATTAGGGGAAAAAATTATTTTATTTTCATATAAAAATAAGTATAATGAGGATAACAGTGCTTCACTATATGCCAATGGAATTACAAGAAGTGGAAGCCTTTTTAGTAGAGAATTTTCCATGATTTTTTTTAATCAAATTAAATCTTATTCAGTAAAAAATAACACTTTAACAATCTACTCTAAAAATGAGGATTTTTTTAGAGAATATCAAAGCTTTAAAGAAAAAATATTTTTTAATAATCGTGAAGATGACCTTTCGAATATAGATTATTATCATTTTCAAATCAATGATAAATCAACTATGAATAAAATTGAATTTCATCTAAATAAAAATAGGATAGATAAGAATTAATACTTAAGTAAACTCTCAACTTGATAGTTATCAAATAATTTTTTACCTTCAAGAAATTCTAGCTCAATGATGAAGGCCAAAGATTTAACTTCACCTCCTAATTTCTCAACTAAATCACAACCAGCTTTTGCAGTTCCACCTGTTGCAAGCAAGTCATCAATTAATACTACTTTTTCACCTTTTTGAATTGCATCTTCTTGTATTTCAATTTCTGCAGATCCATATTCTAAATCATAAGATACGCCAATACATTGTCCAGGTAGTTTTCCTTTTTTTCTAATCATTACAAAAGGAATTCCTAATTCAACTGATAGCAGAGGTCCAAATAAAAAACCTCTTGCATCAAAGCCTGCAATTTTATCAACTTGAGAGAAATCAATTCTCTCTTTTAATTGGTTAACAACTTCTTTTAATGCTTCAGGTGATGAAACTAATGGAGATATATCTTTAAATGAAATTCCTGGTTTTGGGAAATCTTCAACTGTTCTAATGTATTCTTGTAAATTCATAAAATGAAATGAGAAAAAATTATTTATATATGTTTGTTGTCTAGAAATTATATTAAATTAAAAAAAGATAATTAATCTTCTTTCTTCAGCTCAATAGTCTGCGTTGGGAATGCAAACTCGAGTTTTGCTTTTTCAAATTCTTCCATGATTCCTAAGTTAACATCTTCTTTCATCTGAGTTCTTTGTGCCCAGTCTGCCATAGTTAACTTTTTAGCATAGTAATATACATCAATGTCTAATGAATATGCACCAAAATGATTAAAGTAAATTGTCGTTGATTTCTCATCTACATCTGGGTGATTATCAAGTACTTTTTGAATGAGTTGCTTAGCTTTTTTCATCTGCTTTGAAGATGTTCCGTACACTAAACCTAAAGTCATTTTTACTTTTACCCTAGGAACTTTAGTTACATTTTCTACAATATTGTCTGCAAGCATTGCATTTGGAATTGTTAAAAGTGTTCCGTCATAAGTTCTTAATTTTGTAGATCTTAATTTTAGCTCTTCAATAATTCCCGAATTACCTTCAAATTGTACTCTCTCTCCTTTTCCAAATGTTTTATCAAAAATTAATGCGATTCCTGCAAAAAAGTTTTTTAAGATATCTTGTGCTGCTAGAGCAAAGGCAAGACCTCCTACTCCAAGTCCTGTTAAAAGAGCAGTTACATTGTACCCTAAATTTGAAATAACAAGTAAAATTCCTATGATAAAAAGTGCAATTCTAATGATTTGCATTAAAAGATCAATTGCTGCTTCATTTACTTTTCTTTTTCTCATTGTCTCTTTATCTCCTTTAAGATAAAAAGCAATTGCTTCAGTTGAAAATTTAATTAAAAAGTATACTACTGGAAAGATTAATAATAAGTTAAATGCTGAATCAAAAACTGCAGAATAATCTCCTTGATTTAATTGTTGAGTTCCAATATAAAACATACCTGCAAATACAAACATAGTCATAGAAGGATTTAATGAATTAAATAAAATATCATCAAAGTGAACTGCTGTTTTATCTGCCCATTTTTTAAGAAAATTGTTTAGTATAAAATTTAATATTTTAGCAATTAATGGTGCTAAAACTAATGCTAGTACTGCAAATAAAATTCTCCAAATTTCATTTCCTAATACTGTGTAATTTAATAATTGAATAAGTACTTCCATTTTTATTTGTTATTTTTTTCTTTTAATTGTTTCATCAATAAATCACCTAATGAAGAAGCTTCTTCTTGAGATTCTTCGTCCATATAATCCTGAACATTTACTGATTCTACTTCTTTTGTTAATGATAACTCTAAATACTTTTCTATCTTTTTTGCAGTGAGAACATCTATTTTGATTTTGTTACTAAGATACTTGTTTAGTGAACTTTCTTTAATATTTACAGCTCTTGCTAGTTGTTGAACATTCATTGATCGCTTTGAGAGTTCTGAATTAATCATGCTCGCATAATTATCAACTACTGCTAATTCAATTGCCTGAGCTTTCTTTTTTTTATAGAATGTTTTACTTGGCTCTACTTTCTCTTCAATTGAGTTTCCATGTCTTAAACATGATGAGCATACTTTCATTTGTGTTCCTGCAACAACTGCATTGTTTAGAGTTGGTACATCTTTTCCGCACATTTCACAAGCTACCATAAGATTACTTATGATTTGAAATTTATAAACATTTATGATTTGGTCCGTCCATAAATTATTTTAATTTGATTAAAACTGTTTTCTATTAAGAATTTGAAAGAAGTTATATTTATAATATCAAACATACTCTTTTTTCTATGACAAACAAAGTAGCATTAATGGAATTTGAAGGAAATGCAAATATTGGACTCTTTTTTTTTGTAAATGATAAGTTTGCAATTTTAGGTAAACAAGTTGATGAAAAAAAGAAAAAAGAAATTGAAAATGTTTTAGATGTTCCTGTATATACTCTTCAAGTATTGAGTACAGACTTAATTGGAGTTTTTTTGAGTGGAAATAATGATATATTACTATCTCCACAACTCTATGAACATGAATTAAAACAATTAGAAGAAATTTGTTCAAAACACGATATGAAATTAATTCAAATTGAAGATAAATTGAATACTTTAGGAAATAATATTTGTGTAGGGGATGAAGAGATTCTAATTAATAGTAATTACTCTCGTCAATTTAAAGATCATATTAAAAAAGCAACTAACCTTAAGGTTATTGAATTAAACCACTCTGAATTTTCTTCAGCAGGTGCTGTATGTACTTTTGTTAAAGGAAAATATTATGTATCACAAGAACTCAATGAGGAGATGGTTAAAGATTTTATTGATAAAATTGCAGGAGTAGGTTCTATTAACTCCGGTTCACCTTTTGTTGCATCAGGTATTGTTGCAAATAACAATGGAATTTTAATTGGATCATTATCGTCAACAGTTGAAATCCAAGAAGTGGTAGAAAATTTAGATTATTTATAAATTTTATAGCGATCAAAAATTTTTAATTTTTGAATATGGTAGAAAATTTAGATTATTTATAAATAATACAAATATTTATTAGTGTTCTAAGTGTAAAACAAGTATGAATATTATTTTAGAAATTTTGTTAACAATCTTTTTTTTATTTGTTATAATTATCGTCATGTACTCTAGATTTATTTTTTATAAGAAATTTAATCTTATTAAATATGTTAGTTCAAAACGTAAAGAAAAAGAAGAAACATATTCTTATTCTAGAAGGAAATAAAGTCAAGAGTTTATTTCTCCATATAAGAATTACAAATCTTTTTAAATAGAATTAATAAAATTTAACTATGATACCAGCAATACCATTTGCAGTAGGATTTGTAATATATGTTTTATTTTGTTTAGTTACATTTAATATATATTCAAAGACCAAAGGAATGACTATGGGACCCGTGCTATTTTTTATTTATTTTTATTATTCATTTTTAGCATGGTATGTAATTGATTTAGTTTCAGGAAGTGATGCTAGTTTTTTTATTGTAGGAATTCAAACATTAATTTATTTGATTCCATGTGGATTATTGTTACTAAATTTTTACAAAACTACAATTAAACCACAAGATGAATCCATGATTGGACAAAATGTTTAAATTAGTGTTTTAAACTTATTAATTATTTTTTTCTCAAAAATTCTTCAATAAATACTCCATCGTGATTTTTCATAGAATAACTAAAATGATTTTCTTTTTCAACTCTTTTTTCTAAGAATTTGATATATTCTAATTTTTGTGATTCTGAGAGTTTAGCGTATTTTTTGAATGTAATACACTCATAATTCACATCACAAGGCCGAACGCGCAAATCAGAACTGGGACCACGAACTTCTGACTCAGGAACAAGAGCATTTATGCTCTTGTGAAGTGGACATGCGAGACAACCGCTTTCGAATTGTACAAGATTGAGACAGACTCCTGAAGGACCTAAAGTTGTTCCTGCATACCTGTCCCTAAATTCTACAAGTGCCTTATCTTGATCTTCTTGTGAATTTGATTCTTTATAGCTAAGTGACTCTTCAAGTTCAATTGTGTTTTGAATAATATCTTTTTGAGCTTGATTCTTATTTGTAAAATCATTTCCACAACATCCATAACATGATAAGTTTAATTCTGGAATTTGACATGGAGAGATAGGCGGTGAGTCTGCTGTCTGTTGTCCGGAAGCTGAAAGGTCTGGTGACTTGTGTTTCATTTTTGATTTATTTTTGTATTTAAGACAAGATTTATCTCACATTACCTACAACATTTTTTTCCACTAGAAGTTCGTGGTCTCCAGCTGTTATTTTATTCCCCTCAAATTCTACATGTGAACCTAGAGATTTTAGTTCATATTTGAAGAATTTATCAACTTTTATTTTATTTGGATTATCTGCTGCAATATTATTACATACTAAATTTGTACCAACTGGTGCATTTGGAGATTCGAGGAAGCCAAGAGACCCACTCTCATCTTCTGCTAAAAGTACCATTCCTTGGGATTCAACTCCTCTGAGTTTTGCAGGTTTAAGATTTGATGCGACAATTACTGATCTTCCAGTCATCTCTTCAATTGTGTAATAATCTTTTAATCCTGAGACAATTTGTCTTACATCTCCATTTCCTAAATCAATTTTTTCTACATAAAGTTTTTCTGCTTCAGGATGTTGCTCTACTGAGAGAATCTTTCCTACTTGGAGATTTAACTCCGCGAATCCACTTCGTTGTGGAACTGTGTCTTTTTTATCCTTGGAGTCTTGTGATTCTTTTTTTACTTTTTGAAATAAGTTTTCTTTTTCTCCTAATCTATGACCTTGAGGAATTTTTTCTAATGAGTTGAAATCACCTAATTTAAAATTGTATTGTTTTCTAAGGATTTCTGCTTTTTGAGGCATGAATGGATTAATATAATCACCAATTACTTTTACCGCAAAATTAAGAGTAGAAATAATTGTAGCTAATCTTTGTTTATCTTGTTCTTTCCATGGTTCAACTTTGTTGATATAAGCATTTACTGATCTAATTGCTGTAAATAATACATCTAAGGCTTTATGAAAATCTAATTGTTGCATTAATTCGTTGAATTGAGTAAAAATATTTAATGACTCAATAAGTTCATTTTCATGCTCTGTTACCTGAGTAGATTCTGGAACTACGCCATCAAAGTATTTGAATGTCATTGTATGAATCCTTGATACTAAATTTCCTAAATCGTTATTTAAATCATTGTTAATTTTATCAATAAACCCTTGCTCTGTGTAATCTAAATCATCTCCAAAAGATGAAATCGCAAACATGTAATATCTAAACTCGTCAATTCCAAACTCTTGAGCTACTTTTACTGGATCAATGGTATTTCCCATAGATTTTCCCATTTTTTCTCCTTCAACAGTCCACCAACCATGTGCAAATACTTTTTGTGGCATTTCATATCCAGAACTCATTAAAAATGCAGGCCAGAATACTTTATGGAACCACATAATGTCTTTTCCTACAACATGAACTTGAGCAGGCCAGAATTCTTCTTTATTATTTGTTCTTAAAGCCGATAAATAATTATATAATGCATCAAACCAAACATAACTTACATGGTTTTGATCAAAGGGAAGGTCAATTCCCCATGAAAGGTTTTCTTTTGACCTAGAAATTGAGATATCCTCAAGTCCGTCTGCGACACGATTAAGAGTCTCACGAGACTTTGAGACTGGCGAGAGGAATTCTGGGTGTTTGTCGTAAAATTCAAGTAATTTATCTTGATATTTTGATAATTTGAAAAAGTAATTCTCTTCTTTCATAAGCTCTGCTTTTTTCTTATGATCTGGGCAAATATTTCCATCTAGGAGTTCATCTTCTTTGTAATATTTTTCACAATCCACACAATAGAGGCCTTCATAGGTATCTTTGTAGATATCTCCATTATCAAAAGATTTTTGAAACATTTCTTGAACAAATGTTTTGTGTTCTTCATCAGTTGTTCTAATGAAATAATCATAAGAAATATTCATTTTCTTAAGCGTCTTTTGAAATTTCTTAACTAATGAATCTGTGTAGAGTTTAGGATCTATGTTTAACTCTTGAGCTTTTTTTGCTACTTTTTGTCCATGTTCATCTGAACCTGTTAAGAAAAAAACATCTTTTCCTAACTGTCTATTCCATCTAGCTAAGATATCACATGCTGTTGATGTATATACATGACCTAGGTGAAGTGGTCCTGAAGTGTAAAAGATTGGTGTTGTAATAAAAAATGTATCTTTTTTTGTCATAAAAATAGTAGATAAAGCTCTATTATAAGTTTAAGTATTTAGAAAAAAGAAAACATACAATTTATTGATAAATTGTAGTTAAGTAAACTGTGTTATCTTTTGATGCATCGTACTCTACAACTAAAGATTTACATAAATCCATTTCTCTTATTTCATTGTAGAAACATTGTTGTTGTTTTTGAGCATAGAGAGAAAAGCCATCGAGAACAATTTCATCGAAATCTTCTTTTTCTAAAAACTGTTTTACCTGTAAAATATTTTCAATTTGCTCTCCAGTTAGAGAAGAGAACTGTTCTAGTGAATATTTCATAATTCTTACATCTTGGTATGAATATAATGTTTCTAATTCATCTCTTAATTCTTGATTTTCAAGAGTTGTGGATTTTAATAATTCTGAGGTATAAAATAACACTCCACTAATTAATAAAACAACTACTGAGAGAAGATATACTAAAATATAGAGATTGAATTCTATGTCTTGAAAAAAACCTTTTTGTTCTTTTACAGCCTTTGTTTCTGATACTTTTATTTGTTTTTGTTCAGATACATTTTTCTTTGTTGAAACTTTTTTTTTTGTATTTTTTGAAGTAGTTTCTTTTTTTACCATAGTATATTTTGATGAGGTTTGTTTAAATAGTTTACTGAATATTTAAAAATTCGAGAATATTACTGATCTTATGAGATATACTTTACCCAAACTAATGGCATTGGCTACATGTTACTCTTCTTTTAGTTTAGGTAACGAATATATTTATGAAACATTATATGAAATGAGTTACAATCATGCATTTGAGATTATAACTCCTGGTGTTGCAAAAAGGTGGGAGGATAATAGGAGAAATATCTTTTTAGGTGAAGGATTTTGTAGCGATAAAAAAACACATGCATTCTTTGATTTCAATGGAGAATATTTAGGTTCTATTGAAAATAGCTCTGACCCAATAGAAAATCAAAATAGAATTAACAATAAAAGAAAAGAACTCTCTGATAAATTATCTATTCCAATGTATGAAGGAAGCTTAAGTGAGTGGGGATATCCTATTGCAATTTCATGTGATTTTGATACAGATAAGAAAATTTATCATGGACTCAAAATTCATTATGGAGAAGTTGAAGAAGGGCTTATGACTGGAACGATTAGGGATGATAACATCAACTATTTCTCTGTTCAAAGAAAGCCTTTAGAATTTGTTTTTAATGGAATGCTTAAAAAAGGAGATTATAATTTATCTGATTATACTCTCTCTCTTGTTAAAGGACAATGCTTTATTGAGAGTAGTGGAAATAGAGAAACCCGTTCTAATTCTGCATATGGCATTTGTCAAATCTCAAAAGAAGTATTTCATAATGAATGTGAAAAAAAGTCAGTAGATATTTACCATAGAATGGAGCAAGTTAGTTGTCAACTTTCAACTCTTGAAAGGCTAGAGAGAAATTTCAAAAATAAAGTGAAAAATCTTTTCTCTCATTTAGACGAGGAAGAACAAGAAGTACTCACATCTATTTTTGCGTTGCAAGCATATCATACTGGATATGGAAATATTAGGTCATTATTATTTAATTCCAAACTTCCTGAAGATATTGAAAAATATAGTCCTGAAGATCTTCACCTAACTTTGATTTTGTCTAGTTATGGTGCAAATTCTGTTGGTGTTAATTCTATTACTTATGTAACAGATACTAAGATAGCTTCAAAACTAATTAGAGAATATGTCCCAAATAAAGAGGGTGAAGAATAAAATATTTTTATGAACAGAATTAAACCTTTGGTTTAATTATATAACAGAAATTTGTCTACAAATTTATGAATGTCATCAAACTTTAGGTTTGATAACACAACAAAAATCAAAGATTTTTGAGCATAATTAACCTTTATTAGGCTTAATTATGAACCACTTTGTGATGAAGGTTATAGCTACGAAGATTAAAGCACCAACACCCACTGCCCCTAATTGCGCAAGAGTGAGTGGAACTAAATTAAAAATTTGGTTAACACTTGTGTACATAATTAAAAATTGCAGACTAATTGATCCTAAAATTGCAAACCAAATCCACTTATTAGAAAATAGAGGAGTACCATAATAATCTCTAATTAATAATACTAAGATTATTTCTGAGAGTACAACAAAGAGAAATGTCATTGTTTGAGCTAAAACAGGGTCATTAGTTGTTCCACCAAATGTTTTAAAGATTACAAGGGAAATAATTGTTGCTGCAACTCCTAAAATAGAAATTAAGGCTAATTTTCTTTTAGGTAAAATCCCTTCTTTTGCTTTTTTAGGTTTCTGTTTCATTGTATCTTGTGAATATGGATCTACTGCTAAGGCTAAAGCTGGAGCTCCATCTGTAATTAAATTAATCCACAATAACATAATTGCAGTTAGAGGTAAGTTCCAACCAAAGAGCACTGCTAAAAAGATAATTAATACTTCGGATAAATTTCCTGAGAGAAGATGCATAATTGTTTTTTGAATATTATCATAAATTCCTCTTCCTTCTTCAATTGCATCAACAATAGTTGCAAAAGAATCGTCTAAGAGAACAAAATCACTTGCTTCTTTAGCTACATCTGTTCCAGACCCAACAGCTACACCAATATTTGATTTTTTAAGAGCAGGTGCATCATTTACTCCATCTCCTGTCATTGCTACGATATGTCCTTGTCTCTGAAGTTCTGCTACAATTCTTTGTTTGTGTTCAGGAATTACTCTTGCAAAAATATTTGTTCCTCTTTTTAGCGCAACTCCTAATTCGTTATTTGTCATTTTTGAGAGTTCATCACCAGTGATTGCTTCACCAGTAATTCCAATTCCATTACCAATTGCCTGAGCTGTTGTTTTGTAATCTCCTGTAATCATAATTACTCTAATTCCTGCATCATTTGTTTTTTTAATTGCTTCAATAACATCAGGTCTTGGTGGATCAATCATTGCTTGGAATCCAACAAAAATTAATTCTTTTTCTGTAAAATCTTTTTTAGTTTTTGATTCTTTATATGCAAAAGCTAATACTCTTAGGGCTTGTGATGCAAAGTTTTCATTTTGATTTGAAATTTCTTCTTTTAGTTCTTTTGTTAGTTTAACTTTTTTACTGTCTTTAATAATATGTGTACATTGGCTAATTATTTTATCTGGAGCACCTTTTACATAAGTTGAGAGTTTTTTATTTTTCTCAATTAAAACACTCATCATTTTTCTATCTGAATCAAAAGGCTCTTCATCAATTTTTTTAATTCCTTTTATTGAACAGTTTGCTTTTTGAGAACTCACAAGAAGAGCTGCTTCTGTTGGATCTCCTGAAATTTGCCAGAGATTATCTTTTTCATATACTGATGCATTATTACAAATTTCACCAATTTCAAATAAAAGAGAATCTACTTTTTTAGATACTTTTCCTTCTGGTGAATAACCAACACCTGATACTTCTACAACTCCTGAATCTAATGTATATACTTTTTCTACAGTCATCTCATTTTTTGTAAGTGTTCCTGTTTTATCTGAACAAATTACATCACAAGAACCTAGTGTCTCAACTGAAGAGAGTTTTCTCACAAGTGCTTTTTTCTTAAGTAATTTCTTAACACCAATTGAGAGAGTAATTGTAACAACTGCTGGGAGCCCTTCAGGCACAGCCGCAACTGCAAGGGCTACTGCTACCATAAATATTGCTAGAAATACTGAGAGAGTTAAAGTATTACCTGCAGATACCTCTGAGAAAAGATATACACCAAATACAATTAAACAAATTACTATTACTCCATATCCTAGTTTTTCTCCAAAAGAGTCTAATTTTTTTTGAAGTGGTGTTAATTCTTCTTTTGTATCTCTAATTGATGAGGTGATTTTACCTATTTCAGTTTCCATACCTGTTTTTACAACTACTGCTTTTGCACTTCCCTCTAAAACTGGAGTTGATGAAAAAACCATATTTTTTTGATCTCCAATTTGCAGATCTCCTTCTAAGACATCAACTGTTTTTTCTACTGGAAGACTCTCACCAGTAAGAGCAGCTTCACCTGATTTAAATTTAGTTACTTCAATTAATCTACAATCTGCTGGAACTTTATCTCCTGCCTCTAAAAATATAATATCTCCTTTAACTAAATATTTTGAATCAATTTCAATTAATTTTTCATCTCTGTACACCTTTGCTTTTACTATTGAGAGTTTTTTTAAAGCATCAAGTGATTTTTGTGCACTGAGTTCTTGAAAAAAACCTATGAGTGCATTTGCAATTAAAATAAATAAAATAATGAGTGCGTCAATCATATGAAAGAAAATATTACTTGAACCTAGTTCTACTAGCTCATGTTTGTATTCTTGATATCCTGTGAAAAATGATAATAGTACGGCAAATAATAAAATATAAATAATAAAAGATTTGAATTGATCAAGAAATAATTTAAATTTGTTTATATCATTTTGAACTTGAAGTTCATTGAGCCCTTGAGTCTTTATTTTTTGATCTGCTTCTTTTTGAGAGAGACCTTTTTTTGATGTTGAAAGTGAAGAATAAATTGATTCTAATTTCTCTTTATAAAATAACATAGATAAAATCTAATTATTTACTATTTAAGCTTATTTCATTACGATAAAATAGATTCAAGATATGCTAATGTTAATTTAGAGGAGTTTTTTGCAGCAATTTCTACAAATTCATCAAAGTTCTCTGGTGCATCTCCGTTTGCTTTATCTGAAATGGACCTGATAATGATACAAGGTATATTGAGTTCTTGACAAACTTGTGCTACTGCTACCCCTTCCATTTCAATTGCTGAAGCATTAAATTCTGAGATTATTTCTTCTTTTTTTTCTTTAGATGACATAAATTGATCTCCTGTTGCAATTATCCCTTCTTGTAGAGATATTGAATTTTGTTGTGCAATAGTTTTTAGATGCTCTCTTAGAGTATTTGATGTTTTTATCTCTCTTCCAATATCAGGAATATGTCCTTTTGGATGGCCAAATGCAGTAATGTCCACATCATGATGAACAAGAGATGTTGCTACAATAATATCTCCAATTTCTAATGAATCGCTAAGCCCCCCTGCAACTCCTGTAAAAAAAATTTGTTCACTATTAAAATGATTGATAAGTAATGTTGATGTCATAGCGGCAGCTACTTTTCCAATATTGCTTTGTACAATAATAATTTCATGGTTATTATGTTTTATTTTATAGTATGTTTGGTTTGCAAGTACTACTTCTTCATATGTACTAAATTTCTCTAAAAGAGGTTCAATTTCTTTTCTCATAGCTCCTATTATTCCAATAATCATAGAAATATTAAAAAAACTTTAATTTATAAACACTTTGAGAGTAAAGTAATTTATTTTTCTTTTTTAATTGATACTCCATCATCAGTGATTAACAATGTTTCTATATTTTTTGAGGATAACCTCCTTTGTAACTCAGCCGGTGTTTTTTTGTTATTGATGACTTCAAGGCGTTGTGGGAATTTCCAAGCTGGATGTATATCATTTGTATTTTGATATAATGCATGTAAAAATTGTTCTACATAAAGATTAATACTCCAATCAAATACTTCTTTAGAATTTAAACTCGGAATTTCTTCTCCGTGGCAATGGTAGAAATTATATAGAGAAACTATATCTTCTAATACTTTTTTTGTTTCTGATGACAAGTCAATTTGTACTTGATTTGTCTGAGATGAAACAGCAATATGTTTCATAAATAAAGGAGAGGGAGAAAAAGTATACTCCCAAACTGCTTGAGAAGGTTGTTGTGAGTAGGTGTAAAACCTATCTACTGCGTCATGATAGAGAGCTCCTAATTCTTGTTCTTGATTTAAAAGATAGACATTGATGAAAGAAAAAGCTTCTGCAATATATCTTGGAATATTATAATAGTTTTCTTGTTGTTGCTTTTTCTTAAAAGAAGTAAAGTCAATGACATTCTCATCCATATTACTTATATATATTTAAACTATATATACTTTGTCCATAGGAATTATTAAATAGATTTATTTCTTAAGTAAGTTATGGATAACGATTCTTTTCAAATGAGAGCTCTAAACTTACTTTTACAAATTCCAAAAGGAAGAGTTACTACATATCAAGAACTTGCACATGCCATGGGAACACGTGCTTATAGGGCAGTTGGAACTGCAATGGCTAAAAATCAATTTTTAGGAAAATATCCTTGTTACAAAGTTGTGAAATCAAGTGGAGAAGTAGGACAATACGCAGGTGAGACTTGGAAAAAAATTGAATTGCTCAGAGACGAGGGACTTGAGATTCGAGATGGTAAGATTGTTGATTTTAAAAAGGTGTTGTTTAGAGCAGATGAATTTAAAGTATGAATAACTTCACAAACTCAAATTCCTAAGTCCATATAATGAAACAGCATAATCTAGGATTATTTTTGCAGATTTATTATTTTCTTGAAATTTTTTTTCCCATATCTCTTTTGTTTGAACTGTGAATTTATGCATGTTTTTCATAATTATTCCACCTGCAATATATGCTGTTGAGAGAGAATGTTTTTCTAAAAAATATAAAATTGATTTAAGATAAAATGAATAAAATAAATTAAATGTTTCTTGAGATGATACTGTATCAAATTGAGATATTTCTTGTGCAGTTAAATTTGACCCTGCTACATATTGATAAATTCTCTCTAAACCATTCCCTGAGAGAATATCTTCAAATTCTAAACTTTCTTTTCCTAAGTTTTCTTGGATTTTAGTCATACAATCAAATTCTCTAGGCGTTAATTGATTTTTAATATGGTGTAATGATATGTG
>CAKZOW010000159.1 GCA_937138345.1 uncultured archaeon
ACTCTTGTGTTAACATCACAATCTGGGCAAATTTTTAAAACAGAAGATGTTGGGGTCTATGAAACATCTCTTCTAACTGATGAAATTGGAGAGTATTCGCTTTATGCACAAGTAGAATTAGAAGATATGGTTGTAGATATTACTTCTTTTTTCAATGTTGTTGGGAGTTATCCTTTTGATATTATTAGGGATGTTCCAGTAACTATTGATCCTTGGCTTGGACCTTTTAGAAATGATTTTGATATATCAAATGTTGATAGTGCTTATGATGATATTTTTAACTTTACTGAGGTTTTTAGTTCAGATTTTGAAATTAATGATACAAATGCACATATTATTGAGACCATAAATGATACAACTTATTTGAAATGGGTTGATATAAGGAAAGATTTCATTCCTTATTATGTTGCTCAAACACCATTAGTTACGCCTTATCTTTATTATTTGGGGAATTCATGGATTGATTCTAAAATAGGTACTTTTTATGAAAATAGATCGTGGTTATTTGCAATTGACCCTGTAGCTAAAAGTTGTGGCTTTGAGAGTCCTTGTATTTGTGGTGGTCTTTGTGGTGGAGGAGGAGAGCCAGGTAGTGGTACTATTGATACTTGCAGTGATGGTAATACAAATTATGAGTATATTAATGATATTAGGGTAACTAATTTAAATGGAGATTATTTTGGTGTAGGAGATACTGTTGAAGTTTGTTTTGATTATCAATGTGATACATCAGGTAATGGGGATTTGGTATCTTTTGCATATAAAAATGGAGGTTCAGCATGGGTAGATGGAGATATATACAATGAGATTCGATGTGATAATAATAATTTGAATACTTTTTGCTCAAATATTGTTTTAGATAATTATGTTGGAACTCATCATATTAGAGGAAAATTAGTTTGGGAGTTTGGATCTAGACCTTCAAATAGGATATGTGATACAGATACTACTTATAGGGATCATGATGATTTAGAATTTAATGTTTTGGATAAGGTTGCACCTACACAGCTCTCTTGGAATTTATATAATGGAACTGATATTGGAAATAATTTAATTGTAATTCGTGGTAAAATGATTAATACATCAGTACAGTGGGATTTACCTCTTCAAGAAGCAACTATTTTTCATGATGCATCTGGAATTCAGACAAATTATGTTATTGATTCATATGAAAATAATCAAACTAATTATTCTTTTGATACAAGTAATACAATCTTGTTTCCAGATTTAGGAAATGTTTTAATTTCAAATATTACTTCTAATGATTTGTATTTCAATATCACAGGCTCAACTTCAGGTACTCGGAACTTTGATATTTTTGCAGAGTTACGAGTTAATCAAACAACTTTGATTCCAAATGTTGGTTACAGTCCTTTAACAGCTACAATGGCATGTCAGTTTACTGATTATAATGTTCTGGGAATTCCTTATGGTGGAGTTAATGTTAACTTTTATCAAGATGGTATTTTTTTGGGAAGTAATATTACAAATTCATCAGGTTGGGCACAATACAGTTTCATAGAACCTACAATTGGAAATTATAATATTACTTGTAACACTAGTAATGATGCAAGTAATTTTTTCTATGCAACTCCTTTTAGTGAATCTACTCGGCAACTATTTGTGAGGGCAAATAATACTGACATTACTATTCCTATGATTACTAATGTAACTTCAAATCCTTCTTTATTCTCAGTAGGTGGTGTTACTACAATATCAGCAAATGTTATTGATGATGTTTTAGTAGATCAAGTATTTGTATATATTAGATTTCCAAATACAACTTTAGTTTCTTTTCCAATGAATCCGGTGGGAGGAGACATATATGAATATGATTTTACTCAAACAACTCAAGATGGAAATTATGAGTATTATGTTTATGCACTAGATAATACTTCAAACCCAGCATACTCTTCAATTAAAAATTTTGAAACTGTAGGAGTTAGATCATTTATTGGGATTCAATCACAGCAAAATATTTTCAAATTGGGAGAAGACTTGAATTTAACTCCATTTACGAAAACTGAAGATATTTCTTCAACGCTTTATTCAGAAGTAGGTGATGTAAACTATATTTTTTATTCTTTTGACAGTTCTGATGAAGGATGGACTCATAGTGGTACTCAAGATGAGTGGGAGAGGGGGGTTCCTACAGATAGTGATTTAAATACTTGTGAGAGTGGTAATTGTTGGGCAACAGATTTGGATAATAATTATAATAATAATGCCAATAATAATATTAGGTCTCCTGTTTTAGATATGAGTGGTAGAAGTAATACTATTATTAATTTCTGGAGAGAAATTAGGTATCAAAACCCAACAGCAGATAATATTTTTTTAGAATCTTTTGATGGAAGTGCATGGAATTCAATATATCAAAATACTATTGGTGCTGTAGATCAAGAAGGTGCATTTTATACTTATTATCCTTCAGAAGTTGATGATGTATCTAATGCTCAATTTAGGTTTAGGGTATTAACAAATGGGGCAGGTGTTCAGGAAGGTTTTGTATTTGATTCATTTAATATCTCATTTAATCCAAGAGAAGATTGGGATAAAGATTGGAATTATATTACTTCAAGTTTTGGTTCTGATGTTACAAAAGTTACTGCTATTAAAGTAGGAATAAATATTACTAATTATGATGCAAGTGGTTCAAATTCAAATTCAAATTCACAACCAGATATTGAAGTTCAAATTTACAATGGTACAGGTTATTCTACAAGTAGGTTTTGTAATTTAGATGATACAAAGACATATCCTTATTATTGTGATTTTGTTGTAAAAAATATTGACGAGTATATGGATTCATGGGCAAATTCAGCAAATAGAAATATTAGATTTAGGGTAGTTGATATTGATCAAGGAGATACTATATCATTTACTGATATTAAAAGAGAATATGTAACACCATCAATTGTTGAAAATAATGGAATTGGACAAATGAGTGCTTATTTATTACAACAATTTAGAAATTCAACAGGAGGGATTGTATCAACACTTTATTTCAATCCAATATCAATTAATCCTGGAGACTCAATCCAGTTAAGTGATTTTTGGACTTACTCTATTGCAGGTAATTTTCAACTAGGTAATTATACTGCTTATGTTGCTTTAACGGAT
>CAKZOW010000160.1 GCA_937138345.1 uncultured archaeon
AACCTGTAGTTTCTTCAAAACCATCAATATTTTCTAGTTGTTTCTCTACTACATAATATAAATTCATCATATTATTTAGGTCTTAAACTTTCATGTAAACTTCCATCATAATGAACATGATTATTTTCTAAACAATCACATCCTTCTTCACAAGTCCATCCTAACATATCTTTCATATATCTTTATTTTCAGTTCTACAAATACCACATACTTGATTACCATTTTTAATAGCATCCATCTTGGGTATATGTGTTGTTTCCTTTTTACACTTTTTACAGCGTAAATCTTTTAATTTAACTTTTTTCATATATAAATATTTTTAAAGTTTTACCACCATCTTGTAATTGAACTTCATCAACTTTACAATTGTAGTTCGTATATACTCTACCTTTGTTTCCGTTAATTACTTCAACTCTTGTTACTTTATCTGTTTTCATTATTATACCATTTTATAAATATTATACAAGCTTCATATGCAGCTTCAATTTTACTAGTTTTTGAATTACCATTAATTTGAGCGTCTTCACCATGATATAAATTAACATAATGAGAATTATCTTCATAATCAAATCCAATATAAATATAATTACATTCATTTGCATTATCTAATAAAGGTATAGATGTTATCTTTTCAACACAAGTCATTAACCAATCCCATGATTTATGATATTCAAGTATTTTACCTTTACCTGGTTCAATAGTATCATATCTACATATTCCATATTTAGGAAGCCAAATATCATTTTGAGCTATTCTAAACCTTAAAGTATTATTATATTTACCACCCATAAACTCAGCAATTAATTTATTACCAGTTATTACATATTCTTTATCCATCACATTTAATATTAAGTTCTTTTTTAAGACGATTAAATTCTTTCATTTTTTCTCTTCTAGCTTTTTTAGCTATTTCACCTGTCAAATGTTTTTTCATATGAATCCAACCTCTACTTTCAAGACCTTTCATACTTATACTAAGAGGACTTGAAGATAAAAATGAATTTTCATAAAAATCATAACTAAATTTACCATTAGCTGTCCACATAGTAAATTCATATAAATCATCTATTTTTATTAAAGTTGTATGTTCACTAATTTTTATAACTTTATAATCTCCAGTTTTTACTTTATTAATAAAATAATCCTGTAATTCTTTTATTTTATCACCAATTGATTTTTTCATTTTTTCCATTGTTTTCTTCTATTATTTTATTAATATCATTAAAATGTGTACAATTCCAATCAATACCTTTTTTAACAGCATCACTTGGGTTTGTAAATTCTAATATATAATTATTCTTTTCATTTATATATTGTTTAAATGATTGAGCTTGATTACCCCATAAACAGTATATAATACCTGTATTATACTCGCTAAGAGACTTTAATAAATATTTAATAAAGTAACTCCAATAGAAAGAATGACTTCCTTCTTGTCCTCTAATTGCGCTTAAAGAACTATTTAATAATAATACACCTTGTTTAGACCAATTATCTAAACTATAATCCATAAAATATAATCCATTTTTGACATTATTAGTAATACAGTTTTCTATTTTAGTAAGGGGTT
>CAKZOW010000161.1 GCA_937138345.1 uncultured archaeon
GTCGCATAGCCTGGTATTGCGCAGCACTGCTAATGCTGTTCCTATGGAATCGCGGGTTCAAATCCCGTCCTTGGCGTTTTCGTAAACTCAAACTTAAGTTCTTGCTTTAAACCCACTTCGCGGTGTATAAAAATCAAAGATTTTTAACAAAATGATTTTCTTTGAAAATCATGTTCTTCAAATCTTTTTTAGAATAAAAAAGACACAAGAACGTAGCGTCTAGTATTGAAAATTTGTGTCTAGTGTCCTTATTCTTGGCGCTTTTTAATCAGCAATTTTTACTATTTCTTTGACTTTATTTAGAAAAGTAATTGTTTTTATTCTATTTTTTTCAATTTTAGATTTGTCAAAAAATATATCTGTAGAATAGTTTGCATTATGTCTTTCTTGTTTTAATTGTGTGTAAAATTTAGCATCTTCTTCTTTAATTTGTAGTTCATTTATTAAATTAATATCTTCGTTTGTAATTTCAGAGTATTTTTTCAACAAAAAGATTATTGTTGCAGTATGGTTTTTAGAACTATATTCTTTATTTGCTAAGAGAGCAAGACAAGAGTGATACAAGCAGTAATACAATCCAATTATTTTCCAATCATTATACTCTTCATTAAGTTGTTTTAATATTCCTAAGTTATGCTCTGCTTTTTTAACATGTGCTTCAACTAATCTCTCATTACTTTCTATTTTTATTAATTGTCGTTTTTCGATGAAAAATTCAAATTTTTCATTAATTTTCTCTTTATTATTTAAATAAAAGTTTACATTCATCTTTCATTATAGTAATTTATTTGATTAATAATTGGAAATCCAGAAACTGTTGCTTGCTCAATTAAATAATCTTCTTGTTTATCAAATTTTTCTTTATTTGTTATTGCAATAGATATGGGGTGGACACTTGTAGTTTCTAGTTTTTCTTTAATTTCTTTAATTTTTTCTTCAATTTCTTTATTGTATAATTTCTCGAGTTCTTTATTCTCATAATTATATAAAATTAAAAGTAAATCTATGTCTGATGACTCTGTTTCTTTTTTTCTTGATGCTGATCCAAACAATAAGCAAGTATAAATATTTTTGGGAACTAATTTTATAAATTCTTTTATTGTTATTTTCACATTTAAACTTAAATTATTAACTTTATCAATTGTTATTTTACTAAATTCTATTGGTAGATACTTTTTTGTTAATGAATAGTAAGTGTTATTTTTCTTTTTATCCTCTATAATTTCTTGGTTTTCTTTTAATTTTTTAATTACTCTTTGTAGGGAAGAGTGGGATAATTTAGTTAATTCTTTTAATTGATTGTAATACAATGTATTTTCTTTTGTATTGAAAAATGCAAAATAAACCAATTCCTTATTTTTAATCATAATTTAAGTATTGTTTTTCATATTTATAAGTTTACCCGTTTTGGGTACATCAGTACCCGTTTTGGGTAAATGGTATTTACATTGAAGATATGTGTAAGAAATATTTATTTAGTAATTTAATAGATATTATTAAGAGATTTATTTATAAAGAATAAAGTTCATATTCTTCTATGAAAAGAAATATTTGTATAAATCTTTCAACAAAAGATATTGAAAAAAGTAAAAAATTCTTTCAAGATTTAGGATTAAAATTTAATAGTTTCTGTACTGATGAGACAACAATTGGACTTGAAATTGAAGATAATATTTTTGTGCTTATCTCTCAAGAAGATAAGTTTAAAACTTTTACAAAAAAAGAAATTGTAAAACCAAGAGAAGAAACCGAGACTATTTTATCATTAGAGCTTCAAGATAAGGAAGAAGTAGATAATTTTATAGAAAAAGCAATCTCTCTTGGTGCAAGAGAGAGTAATGATGTAATGGATCTTGGTTGGATGTATTGTAGGCAATTTGAAGATTTAGATGGACATTTATGGGAGGCATTTTTTATGAATGAAAAACAGAGAAATGAGTGAGGAAATTAAAAGAGAATCTGCTTATCATGAAATAACAAAGGAAATTCAAGACCTCCTAAATCATAATACTAAATTACTAGAATTATGGAATTCTTTAACACCAACTCAGAGAAATGAGTGGATCTGCTACACCATTATGCCTAAAAAGCAGGAAACAAAAGATAAGAGGTTAGAAAGGTTACAAGAAGATATGCTAAAAGGTAAAAAAACTCCTTGTTGCTGGCCTGGATGTCCTCATAGAAGAGAGAGTGCTAAGAAGTGGTTTAAGTAAGTTTGTTGACACTTAAGAATTATCTTTTACTTTCAATAAAATGTTTTTACAAATAAACTTTATTTAATAAACCTAATCCATTAATTTTATATATCTTAAAAACCATATTATTATCACAATGGTTAAAGCAAATTCAGTTTTTGAAGGTTTTAGATCACTATTATTAACACTTGTATCATCAGTTGTGTTAATTTTAGTTGGAATTATTTATTTTATGGTAACAGTATTTATCGTAAAAGTAGGTGCTCAATGGGCAGGAATGAATGTCTATGACCCTTCAACAGTTATTTTAACAGCAGGAATCATCTCGGCAGCAGCTATGGTTGGTTCTGCTCTTCAGAAATAAAGTATTTATAATAAATACTTTTATAAAGCGTTTTTACTTACTTTTTTCTATGAGTCAAAATAGATACGACGAATTCGGTACAAAATTAGTAAATGATGCAGCTGATATTGAATTTGATTGTCCAAATTGTGGTAAAACAAAAATTGGAAGATCAGCACAAGCAAGATCACTGGGGAAAGAGTACACATGTCCAAGTTGTGGATTTGTAGGTCCATAAGTACTACTCTTCTAAAGTATAAGCAATACTTTTTAATACACACTACACTAATTCTATTATGAAAAATTTCTACAAATATTTAAGTTATGTTTTCATTATTATTTCAATTGTTTTATTAATTGGAATTATTTCAGAGTCAACAGCTAGAGACTCAAAAGAAGATACTTCTCTAGATATTTCAATTACAGATGAGATTCAAGAAGAAGTTGATTTACAAGAAGAAGTAGATGTAGTAACTGTACTTATGCAAACTACTCAAGGTAATATTACTTTAGAGCTTGATAGAGCTAATGCACCAATTACTGTTGAGAATTTTATTTCTTATGTTGAAGATGATTTCTACAGTGGAACTGTGTTTCATAGAGTAATTGATGGATTTATGATTCAAGGTGGAGGCTTCACAGAAGATCAAGTTCAAAAAGAGACAAAAACACCAATTATGCTTGAATCTTATAATGGTCTCTCAAATACTAGAGGAACTATTGCAATGGCTAGGACAAATGTACCTAATTCTGCAACATCTCAATTTTTTATCAATGTTGTTGATAACACATTTCTAGACTTTCAATCAGCGAGCCAACCAGGTTACGCTGTATTTGGGGAGGTAACTCAAGGAATGGAAGTTGTTGATCAAATTAGATTAGCTCAAACAACAACAAAAGGTCCTCATCAAAATTGGCCAGTTGAAGATATTGTAATTACTTCAGTTACAATTTTAGAATAAATTTTTTATTTATTTTTACTATTTTCTCATATTTTTTTGATAGTAATTCTATCAAAAGATTTCTATAAATAACTACAAAGGAGGTGATATTTTTATGAAACAAAAACTTAGTAAATCTAAGTTTTTGAACATTTAACAAGTAAAATGAACAAAAAATTATATATTAATTTACGATATACAAAAGTAAATTTACAAAAAAAACTTGAAGAAGAACTCTTCTAATTCTATAACCTTTAAAAACACATTATCATTATTTATTCTATGGCTTACTCAAAAATTAATTTTATTGATTTTTGGTCGCCCTTTTTAAAAAATGGCAAATAAAAAAGTTAAATTTACAACAAATAAGGGAGAATTTGTAATTGAGCTATTCTCAGACAAATCACCAATTACTGCAGGTAATTTTGAAGAATTAGTTGAAAAAGGATTCTATAATGGAACTCGATTTCACAGAATTATTAAAGACTTTATGATTCAAGGAGGAGACCCGCTGTCAAAACAAGAGAAATTACGGTCTAGATGGGGAACTGGTGGTGCTGAGACAATTGAGGATGAGTTTATTACAGGTCTATCCAATTTAAGAGGAACTTTATCTATGGCAAATGCTGGACCTCAAAGTGGTTCATCACAATTTTTTATCAATTTAGTTGATAATACTTATTTGGATTTTGATAAAAAACCATTTAATTCTAAACACCCAGTATTTGGTCAAATTATTGAAGGAATGGATATTATTGATTCAATTGGTCAAGCAAGAACAAATGCTTATGATCAACCAAAAGATGATATTGTAGTTGAGAGTGCTCAGATTATTGAGTAAATAAGTTTAAATACTTATTTTATATATAAAAATATAAATATGGTAAGTATACTAAAAATTTGAATTACTATTGAGCTTAACGGGAATAGGGATATGTTATTACTTTCCTCTAATAATTGAGGTATATATGATGTGTTTATAAAAAAATTATATTCTTGAATTAAAAATGTTCCTTCTGAATCGATATAGTACACAGTATAATTATATAGTGTATTATTTAAAAGATTAGAAGTATTGTATATGTAATCATTTTTCTGGGAATCATATATTGACTTTACTTCATTTTCCTGTACTTCTCTGTTAAATATGATTATTTCATCAAATGATGCTTTACTATAATCGTCAATACCACATCCAGTATCACTAGCTCCACCAATTCTAAATGCAGAATTTGTAGCGTATCCAAGATTATTTGCAGATCCACTATTGTATTGGTGTGTTTTTCTTTCTCCATTTATGTATAGTTTCCTAGAATTTAAAGAATTAAAAACTATAACTATATGTTCCCATTTACTAGAATTAATAACATTGCTACTTTGAAAATCTCTTCTAAATCCACTATTGCAAGTACCACCTCCACTACCAACTCTTGAATATATAGTTCCACTAGATGTAATCATTAATGAATAACCAGAATAGGTTTGTCCATTTTCCCCAAAATTTCCTATATACGAATACCCATTATTATTATTTCCTTTGAACCATAAACTCATAGTAATTGGAAAATTTATTTCTAAATCTGTAAGTGAATTATCGGTTTTCATATAGTCGTTTATACCGTCAAAATAAGAATAATTTCCTCTAATTGAATCAACATTATTGGAATATCCTCCAAAATGTGTTAAATCATTATTTCTACCAGATAAATCATAGGTGTGGGTTGAATTACCTATATCAAAGTTCCAGTATGCTATCTTAGAATTATCCCAGTTAATCCATGTAGACGTATTTAAGGGTGAGTTAGTATTGATAAAAATATTTTGTTCAATTTGATTACTTATAGAATTATTCTCAGGATTTACATTTAGTATAATTCCAAAGTTAATTTTAATAATCATCGACAATATAATTATATAATATCCCTTTCGAATCATATATAAATGGTTAATTTTCAATTTAAATATTTATGTATACTTAAATGATAGCTGTTCAATAAATAAGTTTAAATACTTATTATAATTATTTTTTCTAGCAAAGAGGCGATGTTAGATCGTCTAATAATTTAGAGATTATTTCAATAAATCTATTTTTCATTCTATGGTATTTACTCCTCTTGCTCTACACAATGAATCAAGAGGAAGTTTATGCTATAGCTGATGAGGGAAGAAATTCTATTTCTTCGTATTGTATGAATGAATGTGCAGCAAAATGTTGTAAAATGGGATCTCTGCTTTTACAAAAAGAGTCGGAAGTTCATGCAATTGTTGGTCAACAAAAATCTAAATTACTTAGAAAAAAAGTACTACAGAAGACTAATCAAGGAAATTATACTTATGATTATAAAAAATCAGGTAAATCTTGTCCAAAGCTTACTGAAGATAATTTATGCAGTATTTACAAGAGTCCTAATAGACCTAAAATATGTTCAGATTTCCCTCTATTTGTTTTTAAGGGATATGTTTCTTTATCTAGGGATTTTTGCCCAGCTGCTAAAGCAGGAATGCTTGATAGTTATATTGAGAAAATCAAGGAATTAGGTTTTAAGGAGATTTAGGATAACAATTTTATTTTGGTTTAACTTTTTAAAAGATACTTTTATATAAGTGACATCACTTATACTATTATGACTAATATTACTTTATCTATTCGTGATGATATTTATGAAAGAATGAAACAGCACTCTGAGATTAAGTGGAGTGAATTTGTTAGAAAAGTTATTGAAGAGAGAATTGAGCAATTAGAACAATTAGAAGAAAGTAACTATGTAACATCATTATCGGAAGAACTTCTTGAAAAGGATTGGAACAATAAAGAAGATGAGGAGTGGAATGATTATGTATAAGCAATTAGATATAGTTCTGATGCCTTTTCCTTTTAATGATTTGAAATCTAATAAAGTTAGGCCAGCTTTAATTATTTCTAATTCAAAACTTAAAAATGATAAAATTTGTATGTTAATTACAAGTAAACAACCAAAAGAAGGAATTGAAATTTCTGATGAGTTGTTAGACAAAAAATTGCCTTTGCAGAGTTGGATTAAACCTCATAGGATTTTTACAATTGATGAGCGAAGAATTATTAAAAAATTATCTACTGGGAATGAATATCTTTATGGGAAAATTCAAGAACATTTAGAAAGACTCATTGCTCATGAATAATTGAATTTGAAACTCAAACAATTTATAAATTCTTATTAATTATTTTTTCTATGCGAACAAAACAACCAACTGTCGAAAAAAAAGATGGTGCTCTCTATTATAGGGCATGGGATAATGAAGTTGAGACTAAAGATGATGGATCTGATGTACTTAGACTTCCAAAAAAGGTTGTAGATGATTTAGAGAAAAAACAATATGGTGTTTATGGACATTCTGCAGTTCAGGTATGTGGTTGGACTAAAAAATCAATTAAAGATGATGGTGTGTGTTATAAACAAAAATTTTATGGAATTGAGTGTCATTCTTGTATGGAATTTTCTCCAGCTGTGATGTGGTGTCAAGAGAATTGTTCTTTTTGTTGGAGGCCTATGGAGTTTATGAAAAATATTGAAATTGATGCTGAGAAAGTAGATGATTTTAAAGAAATTATTGATAATTTAATGCAAAAAAGAAAGAAGCTTCTAAATGGTTTTAATGCAAATCACGGAGCAAATATGGAAAAACTCAAAGAAGCTCAGGATCCGAGTCATTTTGCTATTTCACTCTCAGGTGAGCCCACTATGTATCCTCATTTAGATAAGATGGTTGAATATCTTAAAACTCTTCCTAAAACAAAATCAATTTTTATTGTTACAAATGCTCAAATTCCAGAGTTTTTTGAAAAACTAGAACAAAACCCACAAGCACAACCAACTCAGCTTTATATTTCTTTAGAGGCACCTACAAAAGAAATTTTTAATTCAGTTAATATGTCACTTTATGAAGATGGATGGGAGAGACTTGGTAAATCTTTAGATGTATATTCAAGACTTGATTGTAGAAGACTCGTTCGGTTTACACAAATTAAAGGACTCAATGACAAGGATGAGTATCTTGAAAATTATAAAGAATTAGTAAATCAAGGAAATCCAGATTTTGTTGAAATAAAAGCTTATATGCATCTTGGGATGAGTCAAGGAAGACATACAAAAGAACAAATGCCAGAATTTGTAGAAGTAGTAGAATTTGCAAAAAAACTAGCTAACTACTTAGGTAATTATGATTACGTAGATGCTGCACCTAATTCAAGGATTGCACTATTGAGAAGATCTGATTCAAAGTATACAGTACATTTAGAGAGATACGAAAATCAATGATTTTCATTCTTAGAGGAGATAGTTAAATAAAAGATATTAGTTTTTTAATTTTTTATTTATTTCTTTATAATTTAATTTTTTATAAATAATTATAATCCAAACATTTATATATTTAATTTTCCCAAAGAGTATAATGTTTAAGAAAATAAATTATAGATTTTTACTTTTATTTTTATTAGTTCAATCCTTAATATTTTCTTTATTTTCATTTTCTGGAGGTACAGGTACTCTTGCAGATCCATATAATATTACAACCTGTCAACATTTGCAAGATATGAATTTAGATTTAGCTGCAAATTATACTTTAGGTTCAGATATTGATTGTACAGGGTTTAATTTTAACCCAATTGGAAATTGTACTGGTAGATGTGATCCATTTGGTAATCCTTTTACGGGCTCTTTTAATGGTAATTTTAATTCAATATTTAATTTAACAATTGATGCATCAGGATACGAAGTAAATGATGGTTGGGGTCTATTTGGGTATGTATTTTTTGGAACGGTTTCTAATGTAACCTTAGAGAATGTTTTAGTATTAGCTAATACTTCAAGTTCTGTGGGAAGTTTAATTGGAGATTCTTCTTTTATGAATCCAATTGTTAATGTTCATTCACAAGGTTATGTTTATGGTTCTAATGCTGTTGGCGGTTTAATTGGTTCAACTGATACCTTAATAATTAATAGTTCTTTTACAGGTAATGTTTCGGGAAATTCAAATGTGGGGGGATTGTCTGGGGGTTCAGGTTCAATTAGAGATAGTAACTCGGATGCTTCAGTTATAGGTATTTCAAATGTAGGAGGATTATCAGGAGGTACTTCGGGCTTATCTAATAGTTCTTTTAGTGGCTCAGTTACTGGTATTACTAGGGTTGGAGGTTTAGCTGCTATTGTAACTGCAATGGGTGGAAGTTCAATAAAAAATAGCTTTTCCTCTGGAATTGTTGTAGGTGAAGATGTAGTTGGAGGTTTAGCAGCTATTTTAAGAGGTCAATTATGGCCATCAGTAATCAATAATAGTTATTCTAATGCTAGTATCATTGGAAATAACTCAGTGGGTGGTTTAGTGGGAGATTCATATATTTCTTTAATTTCAAATTCTTATTTTTCAGGATCTTTATCAGGTAATTCTTCAGTAGGTGGATTAATTGGTCTAAATAATAATACGAATATTTCTAATTCATTTACTACTAGTTCCGTTACAGGAGTTGATTTATCAACTACAGGTTCTTTAATTGGAGAATTAATTTCAGGAACTATGTTTAATAATTTTTGGAATAATATATCTCAAAATCCGACAGGTGCTGTAGGTTTAGGTTCTAGTTCTGGTATTAATGTAATTCAAGATGATGTATCACATTTTTATGATAGTAGTAATTCGCCATTTAATGGAAACTGGAACTCAAATCTATGGAACTTTACAGGTAATAATTTACCTTATTTATCATGGCAAGAAAATCCTTATTTAGTATCTGAAGTACCAAATCAATCAACAGCTTCATTATTTCCAATTGGTGGTATGGTTGTTTCATTACTACTAGTTTTAGGTTTTTTATTCTTTTAAATTCTCTATTGCTTTTCTAAAAGCTCGTGCAACTCCACCTTGGCCTAGTTTTACTCCCCCAAATATTCTCGAGACTATGAGAATATGATTATTTAGTTTTTCCATCACTAGATAATCATTGATAATTCTGCCCGGAGATCCAACTTCTGAGTCATTTGAGAGTTTGGTTTCATTATTACAAATTACAGCAAAGCAATGATGATTTGCTTTTTTGTGTTTTTTCTTTATGATTTCTAGTACTTCTTTATATTCATTAAAAGAATTGAGCCGATAAAGATAAGAGTAGAATTTTGATTTTTTTTCTTCATGATATCCTTGTTTGATAAGTTTCATTCTAAAATAATAATTCATAGATATTTGAAAAGAATTTACTTATTTTTTCAACTAATGTTAACTCTTCTACTGTAAGTAACTTTGTAATTGTTTCTAGTGTTTTTTCTCCATTTTTGAGTTCAATGCTTACTTCATATGTTCCAGGAGTAAGTTTATAATTTTGAGATATTTTTTTATCAAAAAATGTATTAATTGTTTCATTAATAGTAATTGTTGAAGAAATACTTTCGTATCTATTTTCAATTTCATATTCTACATTAAGTGTTTGTTTATCTAGTGAGATATTTGAGTTAATGAGTTTAGGTTTTGCAATACTTAGAGTTGAAGTTTGTTTTAAGTTGTTGTATTCAAGAGTAATTTCTTCATTGAACTCTTGTGTTTTGAGTTCAATTGTTTTTTGCTCATTAACTCGAAGACTTATTTTTTCACAAATGGATTCAGTACAAATTTGAGCATTATATATTTCGTAGTTGTTTGGATTTTTAATAGTACACAACAAGATATTTTCAGGAAATGAAACTTCTCCAGAGCAGGAGAGTTGTAAATCATTGTCTGAGAAAATTTGACTCTCAACTACTACTTCAGGGAGTTCATATTCTTCTATTTTTTCAGCTCCATGTTCAACTTTTACTTCAAATTCTTGCTCGAAAAATTGATTGTATATTGTAAATGGAAATGTGTAGATAAATCCTTTTTCTAACTCAGGCATTTTATATCTAAATATAATTTCTTTTTCTTCATTTGGTTTTAAAATAATCATTTGACTTTCTCTATCTAGGAGTTCTACTTCATTTACTTTGGCTAGGTTTAGAAAAATATTCTGGTAGTAGTCTTTTGTATTTTCAACTGTGACTTTAATATGTCCATAACTTTGAGGAGAGAGTTCTTGAGGACCTGAGAGTTCAATTGAAAATCCAGGATCTAGTATTTGTTTTTCTTTTTCAACTACTGTAAATAGATTTTCATTACTTAGAGAATTTGGTGTAATTTGAAAGTTTCTTCCTTTTCCTTCAACAAGTATCGATTGTTTTCTAATTTCTTTAGATTTGTCTAATACAATGTGGCTAGCATCTACATATCCATATTGGTTGTATGTTAAATCAAAAGGAACCCAAGTATTTCCTATGAGTACTTCAGCCCATGCATGTCCTCCCCAGTTACTACCAACTAAATCAATTACTTCTTGTGAGTTGGTATATGCATACCCTGTAACTACTCTTGCTGGGATGTCTAATGATCTCATCATTGAAATAAATAAATGTGTAATTTCTTGACAGACTCCGGCTTTTGAGATAAATACTTCGGAGGATTTTTGATTTGGGTTTTGTGTAATTGTAGAGAGATCATAGGTAATATCTTCTTGAATCCATTTTGCAACTTTTGAAGCGATTATAAAAACATCATCTTCTCCTTGTGCAAGAGCTGATGCTTGCGTATATATTGCATCATTTGTATCAATGAGTCCTGAAAATGAAGTATATGTTTGATGATTTGAAGTTTTATCTTCTATTGGAAATGATATTTTTTGAGATATTTTAGGCTTGTTAATTGTACTTTGTACTGTAAATGAGTTTGAAATTTTATTTGTAGATTCGGAGAATTCTTTTATGTCAAAAAATAAATATGTTGATGTATTTGTTTCTTTAACATTGTAGTTATGTGTTGATGTGAGTTCATTTAATGCTTGAGATTCATCGTAGTTTTTTGGAAAAAAATAAGATGTCAAAGATAATTCTTCTATTTGTGCATTATTTTCTTTGGTAATACCATACTTAATTTCATTTAATATTTCTACTTTAAGATACTCATAAGAATTAACGCTCTCGCTAGCAGTTAATGTATTTGTGCAAAATATTAGAATTAGAGATATAATTATTTTTTTTATTACTATAGTATTCATATTAACTAAAATAGAGTGCTCAATATTTATAAATTTTTATTACTCATTGTATATATTTTATGAAGATGAATCATCGTGCACAAGGAGAGATATTTGGACTTGCTCTATTATTTGTACTTTTAATTTTTGGAGTGATAATTTATGCTCAGTTTAAAGCATTGGATCCAGAATTTAATGAAGATTCATTAACTACAACAAAATATAAAATTCTCTCAGAAAATACACTCTCTTCTCTTAAGAGGATGTCAACACCATGTTCAGTTCAAACAGGAAAAAACTCTCTCTCTGATTTGATGCGATATTGTATGGAATTCTCAAGAGGACCTCAATATGACCCAGAATTACAATGTGATATTGATGGAAGCGGAGTTCAAAATGTTCCAATTTGCTCTTATTCATTTAGTCTTTTATCAAATTCAATTCAAGAATTACTTTCAAATCAAGGAGATGGGATTGGTATGTTTCCATTTTCTTTGCATATTTATAATGAACATTTAGAACATGAATTATGGCATGAGAGAATAATTACAAATATTAATGATTCTAATTATGGTTTTACAGATTCTAGTGAGTTTCATCCTCTTTTAGTATCTTCTCAAGAAATTTCTTATATATCTCTTAACTCTTCAAGTCCTAATCATTATTTGAGAAAAGGTTTTAACAGAGTAAATGCAGGTAAAGATGAATTAACTTCAGGAAGAAATAGTTTAGAGTTGGAATTAAATCTTTATTACAAGTAACTCATTTATTGTCGCTGCTAAGTGTATGCACGTTTTTATTAATGTTTTTTTGAAAAAAACTTCTATAATGGTTGGTAAACTATCAAAGTTTTTTATTTTGTGTTTTTTATTTGCTCAGATGATTATATCATCATCTGCAGTATTAATAGATTTTATGCAACCAAATGAAGATTTTAATTATGTTTATTATGTTAATTCTTCTAATTTAGAAATAGAATTAACTCTTGAGAGTATCTCAAAACCTTTAATTTTTAAAAATGCAACATTATCAACTTCTAATTCTACTTCTTATGAAGCTTCTTTTGATAGAACATTAACTCCAGGTAATGAAATTACTCTTTATCTTGATATCTCAGAATTCAAATCAAATGGCAGTTCATATACTAGGGAAATTTTTGAAGAAGATTTAGGAGCAGTTTTAAATTTAAATTTTTATGAACTCGATGGTGCAGAATACAAAGATGACACATTACTTGATCAGGTATTTATTTATTATGAAAATCCTCAAATTGAACTCGTAAGAAATAATTTTTTATATTATAGGGATTCAGATATTTCCCCAATTCTGAGAACTCAATTTAAAAATTCTAGTTCTTCTATTTACTCTTATGAAAAATCAATGATTTATTATTCTCTTTATGATATGGAAGGAAATGAAATAGCTTCAACTCCTAGAAAAAATAGTTATTTAATTGGTGAGTTGCAATCATCTCTAGAATTAGATTTTTTTGAAAATTATGATTCAGGTTCTTATTCATTTATTTTTGAATATGCAAATTTAGCAGGAACTAAATTTAGAGAAACAATTTCTGTGTCTATTGAGGATGAATATTTATTTATTGATCTTTTGACTTCAGAAGATGATGAATCGTTAGAGTATTTTTATGCTGATATCACAGAATTATATGGTAATTCTATTCCTGTAGGTCAAAGGGATTTCACATTTAAAGTTAAAACAAATAAGGAGTCTCTATGTTATTTTAATTCTCAGAGTGTAACTTCTACATATGTTGACAATTCATTATTATATTCAGATTCTGTTTCTTCTCTTATGAATGCTGATGAAAATTTTGTTCACAGTATTGACATATCTCCATTTGTAGGTAATGGTACTTCTAAGTATTTCTGGGTTGGGTGTAGTGATGTGTCAGGTCTTGAGAGAAAATCTTTACATGAATCTCTTGAACCAAAACTTTCATTACCAAATCAAAATCTGTTTTTTACCTATCATGACGAACAATTAGAATTAGAATTAATCTATCCAACTAGATCTCTAGTTACTAATACTGATTTTACAACAAGATTACTCTCATCAACTCAAGCTCTTTGTTCATTAATGGTAGCAGGAGTTCAATTTGATATGGTCTCTAATGATTATAGGGATCATAGAAGTTCTCTTTCTTTAGATAATGGGAATTATAATTTAGAATACTCTTGTAGAGATATTTTAAATAAAGAAAAAACACTTTCTCAAGCAGTTGAAATTGATACTACAAGAGGAGTTGCTATTAATGTTGATGATATGTACTATAGTGGTGCAAATACATATACGTTGGAATTCACTACTTCAGATGTAGTTGATTCATGTAGATATACTAAGGATCCATCAAATGTAGATGACTTTGAATCTTTCCCATTAATTGGATCTAATGCTAATTCATTTAATGTAACATTTTCGCCTCTAACTTCTGGAGAAAATCCTTATTTTATTCATTGTAAATTGGGAATAGTAAGTACAGAGGAAACAAGTATTTTATTTGATCAAAGTGGCCCATCACTTTCAAATTTGTCTTTTTCATTTGAAGGAATTAGCACACAGCAATATCTTCCTGTTGATGGAGATGTTGATTTAGAGTTTGATGTTACAACAACAATTCCTGTTGATGAATATGAAATTGTTCTCTCATCTAGTAATACTTCAGATACGATGTATATTTCAGCTTCTAATTCAATTGGAAATTTTGAAGAAGAAATTTCTTTAGATGAAGAATTTGAGTCATATACAAAAATATCAATTGCGGGAATCAATCTTATTGGTAAAAAAGGAAATACTTTAGAGCAACAAATTCTCTTTGATAGAACTGCTCCTGAAGTGAATTTAATTAAAAATGGTAATTCTTGGGTTGTAACTTGTATTGATATTGAAACAAAATGTAATGATGTATGGTATGGACTCTCAAATTCTTTATTGTCTTGTACTCCTTCATTGAGTTATGGCGATGGTGATTTATTAGATGCAACTGGACATTCAGTTATTTGTGCAAGAGCAATTAATTCAGTTGGATTACTCTCTGAGACTACAACAGTTAAAACAGGAGAAATTGTTTCAACTACTAATGGTACTTCTTCAGTAGGTGGTGGTGGTTCTTATGATAATCCTTTTGATGGTGATGATCAAACACAAGGAAATACTTCAGTAAATGTTCCAATTAATGATTCTATTATTGATGATATAGAAGATCCAGTAACTCCTCCAAGTGAACCAATTGAGAGTTATGATCCAGAAGAAGATTCAAATACTACTACTGTTGTTATTTTGAGTGCTTTAGCATTTATTTTACTTGCAGCAGGTGGAGGAGGATATTATGCATACAAGAAGGGATATCTCAACAAACAATTACAACAGTTAGGAATTAAAGTACCAACTCAGCCAGGATCATCTAGTACTAATGATTATTATGGAAGCTCAGTTGCATCTAGTAAAACACCTATTAGTCAGAGACCTCAGTTAACTTCAGGTAATCAAAAAAGTAAATATGATGAACACTTAGCTAAACTTAATACTTTTTTAGATGATACCTTAGATAAGAAAACTTCGGTTTTTGATTCATTTAAAACTTCACAAAAAGGAAGAGTTGAAAAATATGATGATACTTTAGCAAAACCTAAAGGTAACTCCAGCGCTAAAAAAGACGCAGAATTTGATGATTTTTACAAAGCATCAAGTTCAACTAAGAGTATTGATATTAATGACACAACTTCAGAGAATGAAGCAGATAAATTTGAGCAATATTATAAAAATAAAAAAGAATCTTCAAAAAAAACAGATAAATCAAAATCTAAAAAACAATAGTTTAAAAATAGTCTTTGCCTATTAAAAGTAGGAGTTAGAAATGGTTAAGAAAAAAAAAGATTGGAAAAATCAAAAATCAACTTTTAAAAAATATATGTATTATGTTCTCTATGATGATTCGATTTTAGCACATATTCTTTATTTTGGATTTGCTTTTATTTTCATTAAATATATGCTTTTCCCAACATTAGGATTTGCACTAAACAATGATTATCCAGTAGTTGCTATTGTTTCAGGTTCTATGCAACATAAAATAGTTGATTCAAGAGTCTGTGATAAAACTGTATCTAATGAAGATGGATCATTGGACTTTGATCAATGGTGGACATTATGTGGGGATTATTATGAGAGTGAATTTTCATTGACAAAAGAAGAATTTAGTACTTTTGACTATAGCTCAGGTCTCAATATTGGAGATGTGATGGTGTTATATGGAAAATCTTTAGATGAAATTGAAGTAGGAGAAACACTTGTATTTTATCCTGATATGTCTTGTGCAGGCGCACCACCAGGTCCTGTTATTCATAGGCTTGTGGAAATTAATGAAGTTGATGGAGAGAGAGTTTTTACTACAAAAGGAGATTTTAATCCTCAAGTTTGGGAGTGTTTAGAGAAATCTATTAGTGAGGAGAGAGTAATAGGTGTTGCAGTTGCTAGAGTTCCTTTTATTGGATATCTTAAAGTATGGCTAAACTCTTTAGTATCTGGGGTGTTGTAGTAGATGATTTCAGACGAAGTTAGAAAACAAGTACTCTCACTTATTAAACCAAATGAGAAAGAAAAATTCTCTCTTGAAACTCAAGCAGAGGAGTTACTCTCTCTTCTTCAAAAGACTGCTACATCTTTGAATATTTCATCTTCTTTTTTTATTGGTGGGAGTTTTGGTAAGGGTACGTATCTTAGAGATTCATTTGATGTAGATATTTTTTGTAGATTTGATTTATCTTATGATGATTCAACTTTAAGTTCCCTAGCAAAGAAAATTTTAGAAGCAACTTCTCTTAATTTTCAAATAGAGAAAGGGTCCAGAGATTATTATAGCGGTTCATACAAATCCTTAAAATTTGAAATTGTTCCTAATTATTATATTGAGTCTATCTCAGATGCGAAAAACTCAACAGATTATTCTCCTTATCATGTTGAATTTGTAAAACATGCAGCTAAAAAAAATCCTCAGCTATTAGATGAGATTAGACTTACTAAACAATTTTTTAAGGCACAACATCTTTATGGGGCAGAATCTTATATTAATGGTTTTTCAGGTCATAGTATAGATTTACTTTTAATTTATTATGGTAGTTTTGAGAATTTCCTATCTTCAGTAAAGAAATCATGGGAAGAAGTTACATGTATTGATGTTGCAGGTTTTTATAAAAATCAAAAAGACTTACTCTCAGGTATAGATTCATCAAAACATGCGAATTTGATTTTAGTCGATTCTATTTTAAAAGATAGGAATGCTGCAAAGGCATTGAGTGAAGATATGTATTTTACATTATTACATTTAGTTTCAAATAAGGAGGAATTTTCATATAACGATTTTTTAATTAAAAAAAAAACATCTAAACAATATAAAGAAGAATCTAGATCTTTTGCTCAACACTATGGTCTAACTCAAATTCAATATGAATTATCTTTAGAAGACTTTGGTAGTGAAGATATTGCAGGATCAAAACTTTTAAAGCTACTCTCAAAAGTTAAGTCTTATTATGCATCATATGATTTTATTTGTTTTTCATCAGATTTTTCAATTTTCTTTGATGAGGGAATTTGTATCTATACTCTTTATTTTTTAGATAATTCTCTTCCTTTAGTTAAGGAATTACAAGGCCCTCATGTTTTTAGAAAAGATGCCATGCTTGCTTTTGAGAGGGCTAAAGGTCCTTGCTTTGTTAGAGGTAATAGAGTTTATGCATATATTATGAGAGATATTACCCAACTTGAAAAAATAGAACCTCTAACACTTGATAGCTTTAAATCATTATCTTCGAGGTCATTAGATTTTGTTATTTCTCTGAATCATTATTTTTATAGTAAGTAATTCCAACAATGATTCCAAGTAGGATGAGTAATGTTATTGCATAAGAGATATCTTCAAGAAGAAGGGAGAGTATCTCCCACATATCGCTGAAAAGATATCCTATTGTTGAAAATATTGTTACAAAAAGAATTTCTGCAAGTGATACATAAAAGAGAAATTTTTTTTTACTGTAGTTGTAAATTCCAAGAAGATAATTAATTATTGGTGCACCTCCTAAAAAAATTGTTCTTGTAAAAAATATTGAAAATATTGCATTGTTTGAGATGAGTTGTTTTGATTTTTTTATTGATTTTTCAACTGAAAATTTTTTTTCAATATACTTTAAGGGTTTATTACCGTACTTTTTTCCAATAAGGTATGCAATGATATTTGCTGTTATAAAACATATTGATAGAGTTAGAATAAATGAAATTAATGTACTTAGGTCAGTAATTGTTGAACCAATGTACATGATATAAAATGTAATTCCTAATGGGATTCCAAGTTGTGTGACAAATGGCATAATATAGATGAGATATAGTATGTTTATGTCATTAAATAATGTATCAATCATCTTTTATTTTTTTATTGAGGTTTGAAGTAATATTATTACAATCAAATTTTTCTTTTTCACATACTTCTCTTAGTGTTTGTCTTTTTTCTTTAAGTGAGAGTTTATCTCCTAGTTCTTTTTCTATATCTTTATAGTCAATATCAAATTCTCTCTCAATTGTCTTAATAGTCATCCAATCTTCAATTTCTGTAAAGTTGTTTGTGAGGTAAGTTTCTCTATATTCTTTATAGTGTTTGTGGTTATCGTGAAATGAGATTATTTTTATTGATAAAAAAATAATGATTAGAGTAATTAGAAGTAAGATGATGAGTTTCTTTTTTTCCATACAATGAACTATTTTTCTATTTTTATAAACTTGTGTTTATTTGTCTTTTTCTTGAAAGTATGTTTTCATTTTATAAAGTTAATTCTGTGCTTTGGGATTCGAAAAATACTTAACACTTACTTTGTGCGTTCTTGTCTTTCTTGAAAGTATGTTTTTATTTTATAAATTTATTGTGTGCTTTGACTTTCAAGAAATAAGCTTTAAAAACTTTGGCTACCTATCTATTATTATGACCCAATCAGGTGAACAAGATAATAGGGATATTTTTATCGTTGAAAACCAACAATGTCCAGTTTGTGCTCAAGAAAAAGCTACATTTAGTGAGTATGAAATTGAAGATGCTTATGCAGGACCTATTGCAATTTTTACAATTAGGTGCTTAGCTTGTAATTTTAGAAATTCAGATTTAGAATTTATTGAACCAGGAAAACCTGCGGAGTATACTTTAGATATTGAATCAAAAGAAGATTTATCAATTAGGGTAATTAAATCAGGAAATTGTGAAATTAAGATTCCTTCATTTAGAATCTCAGTTGATTCATCAATGGGATCAGAAGGATTTATTACTAATGTAGAAGGTATTTTACAGAGATTTGAACAACAAATTAAAGTATTAAAAGAAGATGATGATTTAGATAAAGTTCAAAGAAAAAAATTGAAAAATATCTTAAAAGGTCTTGAAGAGGTTTACGCAGGAGAAAAAAAAATTACTCTTAAAATGAGAGATGATAGTGGAAACTCTGCAATTATTTCAGATAAGGTAAAAATTAAAAAAATTACCTCTAAAAAATAATTTTTCTTTAGTCTCTAACACTTAGTAGCGAAAGTTTATAAATTGTTTTTTTACTTAATTCTTATGATTTATAGATCTTTAATGCGTTTTATAACATTTATCTCAGTATTTGTTTTTTTATCATTAACATCTTATGCAACATGTACATCTTATTCTTTTTTAGAATTAACTCAAGGAGGTTCTTCTACAGTTTATGATTCATTTGAAACAGTTGTCTATGGTTATCCTAATACTATCTCAACACCAGCGAGATTTTCTTTTTATTTTCAGCAAGATGAACTCTGTACTTTAAACTATAGTTTACAATTTGGTTTTTCTGAGCCTTTGAGTCCTGTTTCTCAGGAGCTTATTTCTCAAAATAATGTTTCTTTTACTAAAGTTGATTTTGTTTTAAACTCATTAGAAATTGAAGAGTTTGCAACAGGAAGATTATTTTATTCACAAAATAATTTTATCAAAGAACTTCAAGTAAGACCAGATGAAACATCTCCAGAAATTAGTGTTAGATTGACAACACCTGAAGGAAGATTAATTTCAGGAGCAGTTCCTCAAAATTCGGAGGTTGTCTTTAATGTTTTTGTTAATGATGTAGTTAATGGATATGGTTCAGATATTGACAGCGTAACTGTAGGTTCAGTTGTGTATAGGAATGGTTATGAATTTAATACTACTCCTTCAGGTTCCTCAACTAAACCTTCTTCTTTTATTTTTTCAAGAAACGTATCAACAACTCAGAGTTTGACTTTTGAGGTTAAAGATAACTTAGGAAATTCTTTCCAGGAGAGTGTGTTTTTAGAAGTTGATTCATCTAAGCCTACAATTTCTAGTTTTGTAAGTAATGGTGTATTTTATCAAAATATGAGAAATTATTATTCTTTTTATGTTCAAGTAAGAGATCCATCCTTTGATTCTACGTCTGGTCCTGTTGATGTTAGGGCTCAAGTTAGTCCTACTTCACTTATGAATCCAAGTGAGTTTGAAGCAGATGAATGTATTTATATTCAAGATGGTCAGTATGTATGTCATTTTAGAAATAATTTAGTAACAGCACTTGAGACATCTTATGTAGACATTACAGTTATTGCAAAAGACGTAGTTGGGAATGAGGGCAATGCTACTTTTTCCCAAAAAGAGTTATTCATTGATACAGAACCTCCAGTAATTGAAGAGTTTTATTTTGAGAATCATTTAGGAACTCGAGGAATTGTATCTCCAGAAGTTAATGGATCATTATTACTTTATCTTAAATATTTTGATGATTCAAATTTAGATTCAGGTAGCGGTATTAATGAATATTTTGATGAGATTCAATTACCTAAACCAAAAATGGATTCTTGTGGAGAACAATGCTTATTTTGGAACTTTTCTACAGGTAGTGAAGATGATAACTTTGGACCTTATATTGATTTGGATACGGCAAATGCAGTATTTAGAATTATTTTAAGAGATGAATATTTACGAGTGAGCGAAGGTAATGCTACAGTGTTATTTGATAGGTTTGTACCGCAAATTCTCAACTCATCAGTTATTGAAGGAGATAGTACTTGTGTTGGACCTACTATTGTAAGAGATTCAGTTATTCAAACTTGTGAGAAGTTTGATGTGAGAGTATCTATTTTAGAGGAAGAAGTGAGGTTTGATGAAAGATTAGAAGTTTATGGTAATTTTTCATTAGTTTCAACAAGAGATACATTGATGACTCCTAATTGTTCAATTGATAATGAGGAAGGTATTTTGAGTTATGATTGTGTTTTTGAGAATTTAGAGGCAACACAAGGGTATGTATTTGAAAATTATAGTATTATTGTTCAAGATAGTGCAGGAAATGTTGAAGAGAAGTTTTTTGAAATGGAGATTTTAAATACGAGTTATGATTCTACGGATTCAAGGTATGATGTTGCAGATTTAAAAGTATTAGCTCCACTTAGCAGAGTCCTTTTAGATACGGATGAGTCTCAGGGAGAAGTTGTAGCTTGGTTTGAAGGAGAGATTAGAGATAAAGTAGGAAAAGATAATTCAAATTATGATATTGTAAATTATCAAATTATTGATTGCAATGATTTTGAAATTGATATTGGTGGAGATTTAGGTTCAGACTCACTTATGATAAATGATCCTTCTTTATATCCTGTGCCAACTGAGACTATTTTTACAGCAGAAAATCCATCTTCTGGGGTTGATAGGGATTTTGTTATGTCATTAATTGTTATGCCTTATGAGAATCCAACTCTTCTAAATGAGCTCACAACTACGTGTAGAATGGCTCTTTTGTATAGAGATGTTGAGACATTATACGAGCCACCTCAATTCATTAATTTCTCAGTTACTTTAGAGTTTTATGAATTGCCTAGAGGACATCTGCTCAGAGCACATGCGCAGAGTCTTGATAAAGATTTAGAAGACATTGAAAAAATAGAAGACTACTTTGGAGGTATATATGATACATATGAAACCTTTGCTGAGATTTGTAATGTAGTATCAAATGTATGTGCAACCGCAAGTTCAGTTTCAACAGGTATGACTATTATTTCAAATGGATTATTTTCAACACCACCAACTATGCCTTTTGCAGAAGTAGTATCTAAATCAGATAATTGGGGGATGGGAACTGTTCAAATGTTATGTGTTGATGGTTTTGTGAAACAGGCATGTGATTGGGTAACTTGTGAGAATACCTTATTGCCTGGTGTTAAGAATTTCTTTGAAGACTTACAATTTGATATGTCATTTGCAACATGTAGTATCTTAAATGACCCTTCAAGTTTGTTTGGAAATAGTGGGGCAAGTTCTACTAATTTAGAAGAGGTGCCAGCATCATGAAATTAATATTTTTATATTTAACTTTGACAATGCTATTTTTATTTCCAATTCAATTAGCTTATGCTCTAGATGACCCTTCACCTCAACAAGGTAAGCAAGTAGCTTCAGTATGTGATGGTGGCTTAAATATCAGGGATAATTTAATATTATCAACAGTTACATTGTGTATCCCAGGAATTTTAGAAAATGTTGAGGAATTTAATCAAATTCAATGTGAGGAAGTAGTGTGTACTTATACTTCTATTTCTAATGGTGTTCCTGCAGATCATTGTTCAAAACAGGCAGCATATCGGGTTTGTGCAAATGTTTTAGGAGATATCTTTGCATTGCCCGGATTTAATATTGTTCAATTTATAGATGGTTTTAAACAAGCAGTTATTACTTATCTAACTAATCCTTATGTTTTATTTATTACTGGTTTGAGAGTAGCAAAAACAGGTTGCTTTGGATATTGTGCAATATGGGACAACTCAGGTGTTGATTTTATATTAAATATTAATGATTTAGCAGCTGCAGCTCAGAGAATTGTGAGTATTTTTGATCAGGGATTTTCTCCACAAAGAGGTCCAGATTATTGTGCTCAAGTTGAAGATTTGGGCATTAGAGATGAAGTTGATAAAATTTTGGGGGTTGATAATTAAAAATGAAAAAAGTATTGTTAGTATTGTTATTATTTGGAATGGTTTTTGGTGGAGTTTATGGTGAATTTAACTTTGAAATTGATGGAAATTCAGTTTCAATAATTGATGGGGGTTCAATAACATATATTACTTCGTCAAATAATGCAGCTACATATACTTATGATCAAAGTGAAGATATTTTTTGTGTTTCTCCTGATGTTTGTAGTCTTACAAAAGATAATTTTCTAAATACAATTAATAATTTTGATAATAATGGGAAAATTGTTGTATATGAAGGAAGAAAAGATTCAATTGCTCAGACATATGATAATTATAACTCTAAGGTTATCCTAAAAGCTTCAACAAATTCAGATATTTCTAATAATGGAGCTTTAACTTTTTTAGAATCAAATGCAGTTAAAGAAATAGGTGATTCAACAATTAAGTTAGATTATGATGGGGACAATTCGGAAATAGTAGTTAAAAATTCAAAGTCTCAATATCTTGTAATTGATGCTCAAACTTTAGCTAAAGACTTTTCTGAGGGTAACATAAATAATAAGTACCCTTTTTCAGATACTGATATTGAGATTAAAAAAGGTGCTGGAGATAACTCTTATATAAATATAAATTTTGGAGATAAAAATCTCCAAATCATAGGTATTGATCAAGATACTGCTTTGAGAATTTCTATGGAATCACCTTCAGTAAAAACAATTCCAACTCATCTACAAAGTACATTAGATGAGTATACTTCTTCAATTGAAAATTTAGCTAGGTTAAAAGAAACTGATGAACAATTATATAATGCTATAATTAATAATGGTGATGCACAAACTGTTAATCAAATAAATAATGCACAAAAATCATGTAGTGATTCTTCTTGTGTTTATGATTTGGAAACTTTAACTAAATTAAAAGAAAACGGTTTTGATGTTGATTCAACTCATTATATTCCTCACTATGATGCATATGACTCAGCAAGAGACGCATATAATCAAGAAAAAGCTAGATTAGCAAATTGTGACACTCAAGAATGTAGGGAATCTTCAAGTGAAAGATTAAAAGAAAAAGAAGAAGAATTAAACAAACAAGCATTACTTATAGAGAAATATATGGACTCTGAGTCTGCATATGATTATGTTTTAAACAAATGTCAATCATCTAATGATGCAGAAAAATGTCAATCTATGATTACTGCATTTTCAGATGGTGCTTCTTGTCAGAATTCATGGTTCCCAACATCTTTATGTACTTTTTTCTCAGATGAGAGATTAGTTGAACAATCAGTTGCACAGGAAATGCAAGATTTTAAAAACACAATTACTGATAAATGTAAATCTCAATCTTCACAAAAGTTTGAAGATTGTTATAATGATGCCTATGATGAAAAATTAGAAACTTCAAAAAGAAATTTTGAAGAGTCAGCTTGGTATTGTAAAGACGATGCTTTGTTTTGTTCAGACGATGATTTAATTAAATGTTCTTCAGCAACAGAATGTAAAGATAAAGAAGGTTTAACTTGTAAGTCTGATGATTATGCTTGTAAACTCTTAGAAGAAGAATTAGATGAAAAACAGAGATATACTGATAAAGAAAAATATGTAGAAACATCAACAGCATTTGATGTTATTGCTGCTTTAATGAATCCGGATCAAAATGCGCTTCTTGCATCAGAGTTGTTTGGTTTTGAATCTGATTTCTCAGATTTGCCAGAATGGCTCACAGAAGATACTGCATCTTTAATTTGTTTGGCAAAAATTGATGGGTATTTAGATACTCAAGTTGAATCTCAATTTGAAGACTCAGCAGGCAATTCTGGAGCTAGAGGAATTACACAATATGGTTGTTCTTTAGAAGATGGGTTAGAATTTGATCCAAATTCAGGTACTTATCAACCAACTGTAGGTCAGCCATGTGTTGAAGTTTTAGCAGATCTTAGAGCTGAGAGAACACCTCTTCTTCCAACAGGAGAAGTGCAAATTACGTATTCATATTATTTGAAATCACCACCGAATGTAAATATTTCCTATATGCTTTATGCAGGATATCATTTAGAGAATCAAAGTAACTTAGAATTACAACCTCTTTTTTTACATAGAAATGGTTCTTTAGATATTCAGGTTTTAGAAGCGGGCGAAGATATTTCCGATTTTAGAGTAGCTAGGATTCCTGAGAATGGAACTTTAGCAACTCCAATAGGAGATGAATCAATTAAATTATTATTACAGGCATTTTACACTGATGGCCCATCTATTGATGAGTATGTAAGTATTATCTCTCCTGCCTATCCAATTGAAGTGGGATCTTACAGAGATCCTTTAGGACAACAAAGTAGTAGTTCTTCAGGTGGAGAGAGTGCGTCAGGGGATGTCTCAGGTACTCAAGAAGATGAGCAATCAGAGAGTGTTGATGATGAAGATATTAGAAATAATGCATGTCAATTAATGGGGACTTGTTAATTATCTTTTCAATAATCAAAGAGAGATAATTTTTTCAAATTTATGAACTTCAATTATTTTTCAATAATTAAAGTAACAGGTCCATCATTTACTTGTGTAATTTCCATGTGGGATCCGAATTCTCCAGTTTCTACTTTAAGTCCTATTTCTTTTATTTTCTCAACAAATATGTTATATATTTCTTTAGCATCTTCAGGTTTCATTGCGTCATTGAATTTAGGTTTTGTTCCTTTTGTACAATCTCCATAGAGCGTAAATTGTGAGACAATGAGAATTTCACCTTTACTATCTTCTATATTTAATTGAAATCCTTTATCTTCTTCCCCCCAAAGTCTTAATGTTTTAATTTTATTTACAAAATAATCTATCTTATCAATTGTGTCATCTTTAGAAATTCCAAAATATACTACAATTCCCTTTTCTACTGTTCTTTCAATTTCATTATTAATAAGTATTTTAGCAGAATTTACTCTTTGTATTACTATTTTCATAATAATTATATTTTATTTAAAATTTAAGAAGTTTGGGATAAATTGTTGAAGTAAACTTTTTTATATTCTATTTTTTAGCATAACTATGTCTCTTGAAACAGATATGATGAAATTAGCAGAACAAAATTTACTACGTGTGTGGAATAATGAACATGATGATATTTATAATTTATATTTACTTGAAGAAGAGTTGTAAATAGTAAAATTATGTCATTTTTATTTTGAATTTAGAATAATAAAGTTGAGAAAATTATTTTCTTTTTCTCATTGTTTGTGGTTTTCTCATTTTTGAAGAGTTTCCGTAACCACATGAGGAACATTCTCCTCTTTTCATGTGATATGATCTATTACCACATCTTCTACACATAATGTGTAGCTTTCCACTGCTTTTTTTTCCCATACTTGGTGTTCCTTTCATTTTTTAGTATTTAATAATTGAGATTATAGTTCTCTAATTGCTACAATCATGTCTCCTCTAATTAAAACTTTAGAAGATTCTTCATTCTCACTAGATCTAGCATCGGATAAGACCAAGTTAAGATGCATGTCAAATGATTCTAGTTTACCTTCATAGGAAGTTGAATTTTTAAGTTCAACTTTAATGATTGTTCCTCTAGCATTATCTAGGTGAGCAAAAGGTTTTGTTTGGTCCATAGTAAAAATAAACCTTATTTCTTTTATAAAACTTGCCCAGAGACTACAACTAAGGAAGGCTTGTATTGATCATTAATTAGCTATTATCCCCAAGTTTTATAAAGACAATTCGACTAGAGAGTTTATATATTGACTATTATAGTAGTCTTTACCTTTTTTATACAAAATGAGTCAACAATTTTTCGATGAATCCCTTCTAAAACAAAAAGAAACAGTTGTAGAAACTGCAAAGTCTAAAGATCCAAAAGACTTAGAATATTATCTCAAAGACATGAATGGAGCACAGTACATTTATGTTGAAATTGATAATGAGAGATTAAATTCTTCAGAAATTAGATTAATTTTACAGCAACATTCTACTAATTCAACGTTAACTCCAGCAGATGTTTCACTTTTAACATATATTTCTCAACGTTTAGGTATGGTTCAAACAATGTATAAAATTTTAAATGATTTTGATGTGATTTTAAATCAATTGTCTCAAACTAAAAAAAGTGTTTATTTTAATCATGAATTAATTACTTTTGCAAAAGATAATTATCAACTATCGCTAGAGCTTCACTTTGATGAACAAAGTAATATTTTACTTGATTTGAAAGAAGATGGAGAAGTAATTTTAACTGGAGATAGAGCATTTTTTTTAACGGATAATACATTACAACCACTCTCTGAGGAATTACCACATAAATTTTACAAAGAAATTTTTGGAGGACATAATAAATTTTCAATTGAGATGTTTTTTTCATTTAAAGATTCATTACTTCCTCTGCTTCAAAAATTACATGATGTTACTCTATCAAAGGATGTTGAAGAATTGGCAAATTTAGAAGTAGAGAAAAAAGTAGCGCCAGTTGTCTTAGAGATTGGAAAAACAAATCACTTTATTACATTAGAATTTATGTATAATGTAGGTGGAGAATTATTTAAAGTAGGAGATTATAAATATGCAGAGACAATAAATTGGATGGACAAACCTCGTGAAATTAAAATTGTAAAAGAAGGAGATTCATTGGTTCAATATACTTCAGATTTATCAATGAGTGAAGATCAACTCAGAGAATTATTTGAAGGTACAAGAATTAGACCTCAAATTTCTCAAAAAACTCCATTTTCAACAAATCTGCAGATTTCTTATCTTGAACCATTTATTAAACAAATCTTACCTAAAGCTGAATCAATTTACAAAGTTGAATTTAAAAATGGAGAAACTCTAAGACTCGCAGATGGTAATGTGAGATTTGAATTAGAAACAGATTTGACAAGAAGATTAAATTTATTTGAATTTAAGGTAAAATTCAAAATTGAAGATGAATATTTTGACTTAGATTTCTTAAAAGATTTAATGCAAAAAAATAAGAAATTTGTTCAACTCTCAGATGGAACTACAGTAAATATTGAAAATATTCGTGAAATTAACAAATGGATTGAATTTTTAAATAGATATGAATTTAAACGAAATGAGGGTAAATACAAAGCAGAGAGTGAAGCTGCACTAGAATTAGATGAATTTTTAAGAGATTTTAATGAAGCTGATGTTACATCAAATGAAGAATATAGAAATTTAATTCAAGAGATGAAAGAGAAGAAACCTGTGGAAGAAATTGAAATTCCAACAACTAATGGTGTAGTTTTAAGAGATTACCAAAAAGAAGGAGTTTTTTGGATGAATTTTTTAAAAAAATATGGTTTTGGAGGTATTTTAGCTGATGAGATGGGTCTTGGAAAAACACTTCAGGCATTAACTGTTCTTGCAATGAATCCAGGAAATTTACATCTAGTTGTATGTCCTAAAACACTAGTATATAATTGGGAGAGTGAAATTAAAAAGTTCTATCCAGATATGAAAGTTCTTCTAGTTGATGGTGTATCCGAGAGAAGAGAAAAACTCATTAAAACAATTAAGGCAAATGATTATGATGTTATTATTACTTCTTATTCAATGTTGCAAAAAGATTATGTTCACTATGTTGAAGAAGATATTTCCTTTGATTACAAAGTCTTAGATGAGGCTCATTATGTTAAAAATATGAAAACACTCAGTGCAAAAGCAGTAAGAGTAGTTAAGGCAAATCATAGAATCTTACTTACTGGAACTCCACTAGAGAATAATTTGGAAGAACTTTATGGTACATTTGATTTAATTATGCCAAATTATCTGGGTTCAAAACTTGATTTTAGAAAAGATTTTATTGCAAAAATTGAGAGAAATAATATGATTTCATTAGAGATTTTACAAGCAAAAATTAGACCATTTATTTTAAGAAGAGTTAAAAAAGAAGTTCTAAAAGAATTGCCAGATAAACAAGAACAAGTTGTATTTAATGAGATGACAAATAAACAAGTTGCAATTTACAATGAAGTTCTTCTAAGAGTAAAACAAGAGGCTATGGAATTAGTTGAGAAACAAGGATTTGAAAAATCAAGAATTCAGATTCTCTCAGCTTTACTGAAGTTAAGACAAATTTGTAATCATCCACTTTTAATTGATGACTCATTTAAAGGAGAACTAGGAATTTCAGGAAAACATGAACAGTTTTTAGAATTACTTGAGGAAGTAGTTGAAGGAGGAGAAAAAGCACTAATTTTCTCACAATTCACATCAATGCTTGATATTTTTGAAAAAGATTTAGATGAGAAAAAAATTAAATATATTAGACTTGATGGTTCAACTAAAAATAGACAAGAACTTGTTGATCAATTTAATGAAGATGATTCAGTTAAGGTATTTTTAATTTCATTAAAGGCAGGAGGAGTTGGACTTAACTTAACAGCTGCTTCATCAGTTTTCTTATATGATCCATGGTGGAACCCAATGGCAGAACAACAGGCAATTGATAGGGCACATCGTATTGGTCAGAAGAAAAAAGTTAATATCTATAAATTTATTACTAAGAATTCAATTGAAGAGAAAATCCTTAAATTACAAGAGAGAAAAGGAAATCTATTTGAGAATTTAGTTGTAGAAGATAAGGGGTACATTAAGAAATTAGAATGGGAAGACTTAATGGAACTATTCGAAGAGTGAAACTCCTCAAAGTGTTCATCAATTTTTAATTGATGTATCTTTTTGAGGAGTAATGCGAAGCATTACTCGAGAAAAGCACAAGAACCTTTGTGAAGAATGAACAAAGTGCAAGAACGTAGACGTAGTCGGAGTGTCTGGCAGAAATGAAGTGAGTGTTTGGTGTTTTTGAGGAATAACTCTCTTTGTGATTTATTCATAAGTTTTTTTGGTGAGACTTTTTTTTAGTGATTTGAGTAACTTTAGTTACGAAATGAACGTCTAAAAAAAAGATCGTTGCAAGATAAGGGGTACATTAAGAAATTAGAATGGGAAGACTTAATGGAACTCTTTGAGGAGTAATGCGAAGCATTAGTTAATTTTTTTATTTTTAGGATAATACTTTCTACAAAAATTCTTATTTTAATAGCTTTATTGATGTAGTGTTTTTATTTTTTTTAAGAAATAATTTTCAGTCCTTTTATCTCTAATGCTCGTTGTAGTCATTGATTGTATACTTTCCCATAATTTTTCATCTTCTGTTTCTACCATATAAATTTTTTTATTATTGTATATTGGTTGAGTTCTGCAGAATTTTTCATCTAGGAGGTATATTCCAGTTTTTCCTCCTTTGATATAACCACAAGCTATCTTAATTGTTTGATGTTGAACTCTACCTTGTAGAGTTGTGTCTGTTATTTTTTTAAATCTTTTACGTCTGAGAAATTTTTCTAAATCTCTGACATCTCTATCCAATTCTTCTTTGCTTTCTTGACCAATACTGAAAATGAATTGATGTACCATGATACAAAGAATATTACTCTATTTTTTAATGTTTGTTTTTAGTGTGACTAGAAAGTAATAACAAAAGAAAGGTTTTTAAAGCATATTTTTTTCATATTATTTCTGAATGAATAAACAAAAACAACCTTTTACATATTATTTTAATAATCCTGATTTAGTACCTAAATTTAGTGTATTTGAAAAAACTAATGCACAAAATATTTATGTTAGCTCTGAAGATGATGATTTTTCAAGATTAAATATGTATCATAGTTCTTTTTCCAAAAAACATACATTAAGAAATTTTGGAGATGTTTATGAGAGTTTTGTAATTAGTACATTAAATAGAAGTGAAGAAAATTCTTTTATGAATAGGTTTATTTTCTTAGAGAACGGTATTCTTCTACCGAGAGTAATTACATCTCAAAGTATGGATTCGTATTCTAACTTAGAGGAGACTTTTCACTCACAATACCAGAATTTAAGGCAAGAATTACCAACTATGGTGGAAGCACTTTTTTCTAATATAGATCCTCCTTTAGATGATTTAGCACTAAAATTAAATGATTTTTTAAATAAACAAAAAGGGAGTAGTATTCAAAAATATATTAGATACCCAAATCCAACTAAAGATAAACGTGGCCTTATTTCAAAAGCTTTTGATTTTGAGAAAGTAGAGTAATATCTGATACTAAAAAATTTTAGTATTAAAAAAATATTTTTTATTGATTAATATTAATCAATACGATAAACTTCATTTATTGATTATCGTTGATATGATGTAGATATTCTTTAAATAAATTAATTACCTGCATCGAACTTTCTTTTTAACAGAAATACTAAGTATTTCTTAAAAGAAACATTCATCAAGAAAAATGAGAATAAGTACTATGTACTTTTCTCTTATGGTTTATCATTTATTGATTATCGTTGATATGATGTAGGTATTCTTTAAATAAATTAATTACATCATCTCTTGCGTATTCTACGAATTTAATTGAACCTGCGTGTTCATGTCCTCCACCTTCAGCTCCAGTTTGAGGGATTTTTTTATCAATCCACTCAGTACAGAAGTGAGGTACAGAGAATCCTTTGATGTCATCTCCTACTCTAATTGTTAGAAATGTTGAACCATTTGTCATTGTAATTACAGGTTTATCAAGTTCTTCTTCAAACATTGAGTGGATTTGATTTGTTGACTTACCAACTGCTGGAAATTGTCCACGAGATGTTCCTTTTTCCCCATCAAATTCTACTACATAGAATTTACCATAATCAGTTACTTTTGAATATGCTTTTCCAATTTGACGTGTTTTTGC
>CAKZOW010000162.1 GCA_937138345.1 uncultured archaeon
TCCCATTGCAAATGCTTTCTCCATATTATCTATGGCTTCTTCAGTAGTAATTTCTACTTCTTCATCTTCATCAAAAGCTTCTGGCTCTTTTTCTAAATCTAAAGGGTCAAATTTATCATCTGGTCCTACTTGTTTAGGTTCCGGATCTTCAACCTTTTTAGGTTCTTCTAATTTAGGATCAGTCTCTGGAGTTTTTGGATCTACTATTGGATCTGCTTTTTCTTCGTCAGCTCCTAATGGAGCAAATGTTGGATATTCTTCTGTCATTGTTGTATTAGTTTGTAAATATAATATTTATTATTGTTAAAATTTATTGTTAAAAGAGCTTCGGGCTAATTTATAGCCCTTTACTCTATGATTTATTTTTTAGTATTTGACTTCTGTTTTATCTCTTTAGCTTTGAGTTTTCTATCTTCTGCTTTATTGAAATTATCAGAGTCTATTTTCTTATTATCTAATTCTGCTTTCTTTCTAGAAGATTCTGCAGCATGTCTAAGCTTCTCTATTTCTAACTGGTCCGGAATTCCATTATCATTGCTATCTTGATCCTCATTAAATGAGAAACTACCTATTTCAACTTTCTTAACATCCCATTCACCTTTTCTATCAATCATGTCAATTTGATGAGCTTGTACATCTTCTCTAGCTTCAATCTCTCTTTCCATTAATTTAGCTTCATGTTCTTGTTGAGCTTTAGCAGTTTGAGCTTCTCTCTCTTCAATATCTTTTTCAATATTTAGAACATAATCTCTAAACTCTGCAGTACTCTCAGTTCCCATTAATGTCATTAGTGTAGATAATCCTTTTTTCTCATTCTGTAGGATTTCATTAGCATGTTGTTTAATGTATTGTAAATCTTGATGTGCTTTAGCATTATTAGATATAGTTGCTATAAATTCATCAGTAGATAATTCATCAGCTTCTATTTTTAATAAGTTGTATTCTTGATCAGATAATATGAATCTAGCCATATGTTCTTTACCATTACTAAATTTAAACTGTTCTACTCTAACAAGACCATTTAAAATATCTTCCCATAATAAATCATGTTTAGCAAAAAATGGTTCAGTTATATGAGAACTCTGCATTAAGTTTTGTTGATTATCAGTTACATTAGTATTAGAAGATGTTCTTCCTTCTCTTTCAGGTGGAATACCTGCTGCTGTACCAATCATTCCTTCAATAAACTGCAATATGTTAGTATAGTGAGTTAACTGTTGAGTATTAGATAAGTCTAATTTCTCACCAGCTTTCATTGTATTAATTAATCCAGCACCTTCTGCATTAGCTAGAGGATTAAATGGTAACATACCAGTATCCTGAGCATACTGCATAGTTTTATCCATTCCTAGTTCTCCATCAATCATTAACATATTGATTAAGTTAATGACTCCTTTATCTTTAGAAATAAGCTTTAACCACTTAGACATTACCATTAAATATAACTTCTGCCAAGGGTACATACTATCCATTGGTGAAACTATCGGTGCATTTGTATTATTGAAAGATGTACCAAATGCAGGTAAATACACTTTCAATGGGTTAATTTTAGATCTTAATTGAAAATCCATAGGTTTAATATGACCATAAATGTCTTCATTAATTCTTCTACCTTTCCACACTTCAGGAATCCATTTCCACTCTAATTCATAATAATCTCCTTGTTCATCTGTCCATGAAAATGTTTCCTTACTTCTACCTACAATCTCTTTAGTTTTAGTCTTCTTAGCGTGTTTAGGAACTTCAAATTCTTCCCCTAGCATTTCCATAGAACCATCAGGATTCTTAATAAAACATACTCTTCTTTGAGATTTCCATAGTGCAGTATAAACTGTACAGTATTCATCATCAGTAGAAGATTGACCATGAGAACCAGAGAACTCTACATTTGTAGAACCATCAATATTTGGTAAATGTTCAAAGTGAGATTCTGAATAACCATCTTTAGACATCAAAGGGGTGCTTAAACCTGAAATTCTACTTAAATCTTTTTCTAGTTTCTCAATAGCTTCTTCATCTAACTCTTCTCCTAGTTGTTCTAGTACATCAGAAATAGTCATTTCTTGTTTGTACACAAAATAATCTCCATTTTGATAAAACTCTACTTCTGGAGATTTATGCTCTGCACTTCCTAAAGGATTTAGAATGGTTAATTTAGTTTCATTGTTGACAATATCAACTAGAACCACTTCCTTACCTGCAATACATGCATTCTTAAAGGATTGATTTTTCTTATGTTTAATGTTCTCAGTAATGGTTAAAGCTTTAAGCAAATGAGTCATCTTTAACTCCTTTACACTTTTATAACTTTTATATTTCTTCTCTATTTGATTAGGGTTTAGAACACCTGCTTCTTCATCACTATACTTCTGTAACAAGGCTTGCTTCTGCTTCTCAGCTTCTTTAGGATCTAATCCTTCAGTTTCTGTAGCAACTTTTTGTTCAATCTCTTGCTGTATTAAAGCCATTTCTCTTTTAAAGTCATGTCTTAAGTACTTTGTAAATTCTCTTTGTTTATCTCTTAATATTTCATTAGTAGCTTCTGGATTAATAGTAGTTACATTATAGTTCCAAGGTCTCTTACCTTCTTCTCCTTGTAAAACACTAATTTTATTAGGAGTTAGATTGAAAACCTCTACAAAATCTTTACCTTCATTTGGTGTTAGATTTAAAGGATCACAGAAATCTCTATATTCTTGTTGATCAACTATATTGTTATTCAATAAGAAATTTCTTTTCATTCTGGCCCAATCTTTAGAGTCAGCTACTGTATCAACTTGATCACATAAGTAATCTACTTTACCTGTTCTCCAGTCTTTTGTTTTTTTATTGTATGGTATTCTATCAGATAGAAATCCTTTGTGTATATGCATTATTTATTTATTTATCTTTTATAAGTAGGGTTCATTCTTTCTGCGAACCAAGTTGTTACTTTGTTACTTTCTTTTTCTTTCTTAGCATATTCATTAAAAACGTTTTTACTCTGGATTATAGCTCCCATTAATGCAGATACTCTATCTGTATTTCTATCTCTATTGTATGCAATTAACTCTTCTAGTAATCCTTTATCCGCTAGTAAATCTAAATTTCTTTCTTCTAAACCTGTATGAGGGTTTATACCTCTTTTCTCCATCAACCATTGATTAGTATATAATTCCCCTATTTCTACTAACTCTATAGATCCCATAGAGTGTCCAGACTTTCTTTGATTAGTCTTGGAATTAGAAATGTGTTTATCAACAATATTAGAAGGTGGTTTCATTAGCATATGAAATGCCTTATTCTTTACAAAGAAATCTCTAACTGATTTACCAGCTGCATCATTCTCATGTGTAATCTTTGCATTGTAATACTTACCCATTTTATACAGAATAAAATTACTTGTATCAATTGGGTTATATTTAGGTCTACCTACATAAGACATTACTATCTCATCATGACCTATTTCAAATGCGTGTTTCTTAGTCTTTAGAACATAGATTGCAATAAGAGATTTACCTCCATCACTATCTTGTCTAATTGTATCTATTGATATTATATATGCTCCATCAGGAACTTTTCCATTTATCTCTCTTGGAGATTCAAATTGAATTATACAACCTTCTCTATCTTTTCTTTTAGGTTTAACTGGATACTCATTAATCGGTTCCAGTTTATTTTCCATATCAGCTTTAAAAGTAACTATTCCTTTCTCTTCTACTAGTGTGCCATTGGTTCCTAGTAAATCAAATTCTTTATTTGCTCTCAGTCTTGCTAATCTAGCATGTAATTCAATAGTTGGGAATATGTTCCCTTCTAATACTAAGAAGGCTTCTTTTGGTGTTTTACAATACTGAGTAATTTCTACAGCAAATGCTTCCTTACCGCCTTTTTTAGCTTTATTTCTCTCTATGTTAAGATCTATCTCTGCAACCCATCTAATTGCGTTACCTTGTTTGTCAATTGCTTTATATACTTTACCATCACCATCAGTAAAACTAGCTCCTTCTCTGAACCACATATCATCAACAAACCAGCCACAGTTTTCTATAGTCTCTACTTCTTCATATATATTTTGATAACCACCCAATTTATAATGATCTGGAGCATAAAACATTTTAGAGAAATCTCTAGTTGCTCCATTCATATCACCACCAGTACCAAATATAATTGCAATACCTTTTAATAACTTACCAGATCTAAGTGTTGGTTCAGCAAATTTCCAGGCTTTCATTAAGTTACCAATCTTACCTGCTTCCTCAAATATAAGTCTTACACAACCTAAACCTGCTGCCGCATCTGGTCTACCATTTAGAGATACAGTAAAGATAGAAGACTTTCGTCCTTTCTCATTACCTTGCTTATCCTTAGTACCAGCTTTAATTGCTCCTTTACCTTGAGCTTCTGAGTATGTTCTATAAATATGAGGGCCACCAAATTCTGTATATTCAGTTAGGAAGTCAATATTATTCAAACACTTCTCAAATGTCTTTAATGCATCACTACCTGTTTCAGCAATAATTGCTACCTTTACGTCTTTAAAAAATGTATATTTCCAAGTAGCTCCACCAGCATTCTTAAAACTAAAACCTTTTCTTCTTGCTTTACTTAGAATAAAATGTTGCTTATAATCTAGAGATAATCCAAACTTAGTAGGGTTTTCTCTTAACTCTAATTCCTTAAAGTAGTAGTAATCCATAGTGTTGAATCTAGGAAAACTTACTCCCTCAGAATCCTCACCAGTATCTTTATTCGTGATTAGAAGGTTGATTCTACAATAATTTAGATAGAAGTAATACTCTCCTGGTATTCTTATACCACAAGGTTCTCCATCTACTATTGGTTCATATCCTTCTAAACATCTTTTCCTTTCTTCTATCCAGAAATCTCTATAAGCAGTTGTACCTTTTAGATACTCTGTATACTTAGCTGGTAAATTAGTATTCTCATTATCTTTTTCAGACTTTTCAAATGCTTTTGCTGCAGGTCTAAATACACTAGAATCATGAAAGAATAAATACTTCCATTTAGTATTTCTAGTAGGTACTGATAGTACTTGTTGAGAAAGAGTACCAAATAGATCTTCATTATCCTGAATATAATCCATAGGTATTCTAGAGACTATATCTTCATGATTTAGAATCGTTGCTACTTTAGGATTTGGATTTATTACTTCTTTCTCTAAAACCATTACTTATCAAACATATTTAACTCAACATTAGCTCTATTGTTATTCTTCTCATTAATACCTTTCTCTACTTTTAACCTAAGTTTCTCTAATGACTCAACTGCTGGACCTAAAGCTTTTATGTATCCTATAGCTTTATTTGTATCATTAATGTAATCTCCTTTTTCATTCTTTTCTGAAAAGTTTAATTCCCTAATATGCTTAGAAAGGTTGTTAGCCATGTTTACAGCATCTTGTAGTAACCTCATTTCTGGAGTTGTTATAAGATCTCTATACTTTTCCATGGCCTTAGTAACTTCCTTAGTTGGTTCCCAAGTCTTCTTACCAAAGTAATCTCTAACTAGAGTATTATGTCTATCTTCTAATGGTTGATCAGCATACACTGATTTCATATTAACCATGTGATAGATATATATAAAATATTTCTTAGCTTTAGTTTTGCCTGCAGATTTATCTTTATCCCAAATAGCTTTTAACTCTGGAACAAATACACCTTGCGGTTTTATTACCGGTATGTCGCCTTCTAAATGAAATATATCCATGGTTACTTTTTATATGCTCCTATTATAATTTCTCTTATTGGGAAATAATTTATTACCGGTAAAAATGCCATTCCTATTTGCATTCCCATCTTATTCCAAGGAACTGACTCAAACTTACCACCAGGTGCTTTGGTTAAACCAATGTAGATTCCTGATATAATCATTCCTATAACATATAAGGAAATTAGAACTAATGTAACTATTGTATTTAATATCATATTTTTTATTTTATTTTTTTATAATTTATTGTTATTTTATGTGGTGCACTTTTGGTTCCACCAAACCAGTTTTTAATTAACCAACCTTTATTAAAAGAGTTTTTATCTTCTATAGTTACTCTTACAAGTTCATCTATTTTGTAGTGTTTGCTTGAAATTTCTAGTCTTATCCATTTATTAAGTAAAGTGATTTTTATATTTATACTATCTTTTAACTCTTTTCTATTAATATAAAATATACCTCTATCATTATAATTAGCTTTACCAGTTTCATAATGGGAATAACTAGTTAATTCTAATCTATCTTTTTCTTTATTCCATCTCCAACCTACCATAAAACTATTCTTTCTAGGAGAGAAGAAGTTCTTCTTTACACCTATAAGTTTATTCCAATCCCATTGATCTATATCTCCATGATCATAAATACAAGATTCATTGAATGTTATCTCATAGTTTAATGACTCTACTCTTTCTATATATGGAGGCCAACTGAAGTGAAATCCTTTGAATACTTTACTTATCATACTATTACTTTAAATATAACTTCTAAATCTTCTGATGTCTTAGGTCTTCCGTTGAATACAACAAAACCTAATTCCCCTTTTACAAAAGCTT